>JBOFCV010000184.1:0-2640 GCA_051646305.1 Turicibacter sp. | reverse complement strand
TACATAACATCACCTTGTACCCGTGAAAGTGAGCATAAAACTCCACGTGTTGCGTAAACTGCGCAAAGAACGGATGCGAAACCGTCGGTAAAATCAAGCCAATCATTTTAGATTCTTGACGAAATAACGAACGCGCTACCTCATTTGGCTGATAATCCAACACTTCCATCGCCTTAAAAACTGCCTGCCTCGTCTGGTCACTAATATATCCTTTATCATTTAGCACACGCGAAACCGTCGTCACAGAAACACCTGAAAGCTTAGCTACATCTTTGATCGTTGCCACATCTACACCTCTTAAAATCTTTTATTTTTTCTCTTTTGTTAGCCACATACATTGATATGGCTTTAGTACTAAGTAGTCATTCGTTAAATCTACTTCTGTATTCGTGATTAAGTCGCACATTTTTTTATTAGCTTTAAATGTTTGAATTTCATTCGTCTTTACAAATTGTTCGTGTTCTGAGAAATTAAACAATAGTAACAAGTGCTCATCGTTTTGATATTTGCCCATTCCATAAACATGATAATTGCTTAAATCAAAAATTTCATTATCGACATCCCCAGCAAATAAAGGTTGTGTTTTTCTAATCTCAATCAAATCTTTGAGCGCACTAAAGACTTGGCCTTCAGCGCAATCTAGGTCATGACGCTTGTTGGCGCGATCCCAATCCATCTTCGGACGATGAACCCAGCGGCCTTCTTGGCATTTATCAGGATCTTGTAAATACGAATAATCATTAATCGTTGCTAATTCATCACAGCTATAAATTAAAGGGATACCTTGCGCTGCAAAAATAAGGGCATGTGTTAAAATAATTCGTGAAATTGCCATTGCTTTATCTTCTTCATTTTGTTCATACATCGCTTTTTCAAGCCCA
This sequence comes from Turicibacter sp., assembly GCA_051646305.1. GTDB lineage: Bacteria > Bacillota_I > Bacilli_A > MOL361 > Turicibacteraceae > Turicibacter. The sequence goes on along the minus strand of JBOFCV010000184.1, from coordinate 1,759 downwards.
ACAAGGCTCGCTAATGTCCCATTGATACGCGCATCACCGGTTGCCGGATTATATTGATAAATTTCACCGGTTGCAAAACTTCCAGGGAATTTTTGACTATAAAAATCGATAATAAATTGTTTGTGATGAACGGGATTTGAGCCTGTAGACCACACGGCATCTTCACTAAATCCCCACCCAATATCATCATGACATCTAGCATAATTTATCCATGCTCCTGATTTGGGTGATTGATAACGTTTCGCATCCATGCGCATCACACGGGTATCGCGGGTTGCAAATGAGTTCCAAATGTTAACCATGAAGTTGGCGTTATACATGAGCTCACATTCTACTTTTGATTCATTTCCAAAATATTTAACAATTTCATAAGGTTCAACAATGGCCTCACCTAATAAAACAAGCGATGGACAGACAATGTCTTTGACTAACTGCAGCATATGCATTAAGTCATGAATCACGTCTAAGTTTCTACAGTTTGTCCCAAGCTCCTTCCACATAAATGGAATCGCATCTAGACGGATAATATTAACCCCTGTATTAGCTAAGTAGAGCATAATATCAATCATTTGTTCTAGCACATACGGATTTTTAAAGTTTAAATCCCACTGGAAGTCGCTAAACGATGTGAAGACATGACGATTCATTTCTTTGTAATATGTGAAATTGCCTGGGCATTTATCGGGTAAAACCTCTGGCACGGTACGATTAAATGCCTCTGGAATATCATAATGTTCATACATCATGTACATATTTTGACGTCCCCAATCACCTGCTAAGGCAGCTTTAGCCCATTCATGTTCTTTAGCTGTATGATTAATCACATAATCGATGCAAACCGCGATACCGGCTTTTCTAAATTCCGCTAACATATCGATAAACTGATCCATATCTCCAATCCTTGGGTCAATATTACGATAATCTGCTACGGCATAGCCTCCATCATTTTCACCTTCACGTGGTTTTAACAATGGCATTAAATGAACATATGTAATACCTAATTCTTTTAAATAGGTTATTTTTGCAATTAAATTTTCTAAATTACCGGCGAATAAATCAACATATAGCATCATCCCCACCATGTCTTGTGCCATAAACCAGTGTTTATCTCGTTGATCAAGTTCCTTTAACTCTTCCGTGCGATCTTGAAACTGACTTTTGATGATGCCAAGTAATCGTCCAAAGTCACGCTCTGTTGCCCCATATTTATCATAGACACTGTGATACGTCCATTTTAAGTGATCATAATTCTTTTTAAGTCGTTTTTGAAATTCTGTTTCGTAATTCATATCCCCCAAGCCCTCGCTTCTATTAATTTATTAAACTGATGACACCAATCTCAACTGTTAAGTTTCAGCTTATGAAAAGTCCCTCTTATGATTCTTTGAACCTTAAATTAATTTTAACGCTTACAGTGAATATATGTCAACCGTTACCACACATAATTTGGAATTTAATTATCATTCAATAAAATTAATTATTCAGAAATTATCTTTGATAACATGGATCACGATTCTCGTTAGAGTATTATCCACTCCGCTTTAAGCTGTTATCTCATTTAAGTTCCTTATCATAAAATATATGTTTCACCTAAATTAGTGTTTATTTTTCAAATTTTATTGAATACGCATCAATTAAACCTTAAAATATTATAATCATTCCGTATTAACTCTTTATTTTTCTATCTTTTTTTCCGGATATTATACAAATTTTATATAGCAAATAGCTTGAGGAATGTGGTATTATCAATTGAATTCTA
>JBOFCV010000179.1:0-13490 GCA_051646305.1 Turicibacter sp. | reverse complement strand
TCGGGCTCATAACCCGAAGGTCGTAGGTTCAAGTCCTGCTCCCGCAACCAAATTAAATAGGTCCAGTGGTGTAGTGGTTAACATGCCTGCCTGTCACGCAGGAGATCGCGGGTTCGACCCCCGTCTGGACCGCCATTATTATAAATAAACCAAATTGGCTTGGTAGCTCAGTCGGTAGAGCAAAGGACTGAAAATCCTTGTGTCGGCGGTTCGATTCCGTCCCAAGCCACCATTTAATATTAATACCCAGGAGGATTAGCTCAGCTGGGAGAGCATCTGCCTTACAAGCAGAGGGTCGGCGGTTCGAGCCCGTCATCCTCCACCATAAAAATTAATATGCGGGTGTGGCGGAATTGGCAGACGCGCTAGATTTAGGCTCTAGTACCTTCGGTGTGCAGGTTCAAGTCCTGTCACCCGCACCAATTTTTAACTATTGAATTCAATAGTTTTTTTGTTTTTAGATGTTAAATAAATAATAAATAGATAGGAGATTAGTTGCTGAATAGCAATTAATCTCTTTTTTTATTGGATAGAAAAAAAACTCATCATTATAATATTTCTAAACATGTGTCACATTCATGTAACATATTTAATGTATTCTTAGTAAGGCCATTAATGTACGAAGTTCTTACCTTGTTAAATCTTAAGAAAAAATTAAGAAAATAGTTAAGTAATTATTAAGATTTTATATATATAATGATAGTTGCAATGTTAGCTATATTAAGTATTATTTATTTCATAGTTGATACTGTGAATATAGAAAAGTTAAATATTAAACTAATTAAGACTTTAACCTGCTGCACTAGTATGACAAAAGTAATATGTATGAAAATATAAAAATAGGTAGGGATTATTATGAAAACATTATTGTCAATTGGATGTGTTTATTTCGCTTTAATTTTTTGTTATTGGTTAACTATTCTTGTTGGATAATTTATTACAGAGTATTTAGTTAGGATGAATTATACAAGGCCTTCACTTTACTTTTATTATAGATTAATTGGGTTTAAGTAGGAATTTGGGAAAGAGCGCTACATTAATATATATTAAAAAAAGTTGAGGTATAAATATAAAGTTATATTCTTATTCTATTTAATTAGAGATACTAAGTAAATTTTTAGCATGTAGATAAACTTAACTCAATGTTGTTAATAAATAAATAGAATTAGTATCTGAGTTAATATAGGAAGGTCCAGATTTAACTTGAAGGTAACTATTGTTTAAATAAAATTGAGTTAAAATAAAGTAGAAAAAAAGTTAGAAAATTATAGAATTACTTCTGTGATTTCTAACTTTTTTTATTACATTTTTGAATCAGTCCTATGACAAGTAAATTTAAACCTTGTATAGCTAACCCTTATTTTTTATTCAAATTTAATCGCTTGATCAATCGTAACTGTGAAATATCCTTCTGGTAATTCACCTCGTTGATCGACATAAGGTTTACCTTCAACAATGATAGCTACTTTATCTACCTGATAATTATAACCATAGGTGTTAACTAATGCATTAATCATTTCAACTTGAGAAATCGAACCAAGATTCATTGACTCATGAAAACTTTCATTGAAGTAAACTGTTAATAGTCCAGTTTCTTTATTTTGTTCAGCTTTTGTTACAAATGTTTCTTGTGCCAATGTAATAAGATGATCACCATAATTATCATTTTTTAAAGCATTTGTTAATGAGTTAATATAGCCGCCACCAATAACTTCTACATCAGTATCGATATAAAACATTTGATCAAGTTCAATGTCATAGAAAAATAGTCGAGAGGGAATGAGTTTACTCTCTAGGTCTTCATTCTTTTCAGTTGAAGGAGAGGTTGTCTGAGTTTCTTCAGTTGGGGGGATTTCTGTCCCTGTTTCTATCTCTATTTCAGGTTTAATTTCTTCTGGTTTTATAATTTCAGATTCATTTACTGAAGGTGTTTCTGGTAGTGATGAGGGGGGGTGTATTTCATTAATTGAAGCACACCCCATAACATTTAAAGTTAATACTAAAATTGTTAGTAATGCTAATAGTTGTTTTTTTTCCATATGGTCCTCCTGGTTCATGTAAGGCAAATATTAAGTAGTTGTAAGGTTGCTTGATGACTTACATATATTTTGTAATTGTTTTCATAGGGTCTTTGAAATTATAGCAATATTTAAACTAAAATAAAAGAAATATTTGTAATATTATGGATGTTTAAAGCTATTAACTCATCTGTACACAGTTGCGTAGAAAAATTTAATGACCGATAAATAATTATATTTGATGATAATTTAAAGAAATATTCAAACATCTAAAAATATGTAAATGAATAGCTTATCACAATTAAAAAAAGCTAGAACCTTAGGTGTGTCCTAATGTTCTAACTTTTTTTAATTAATTTGTATGTTATTGTGGATAAGTTCTGATATAGGTAATCTTAACGTCATTTTAAGATAATAGATAGGAATACATTTATAAGTTTTTAAATTGTGCTTGGTATAGTTTTGCGTAGTATCCATCTAATTGAAGTAAATCTTCGTGGTTACCGCGTTCTGCAATTCCATCTTTGGCCAAAACTAAGATTTCATCAGCTTCTTTAACTGTACTTAAACGATGGGCAATGACTAGCGTTGTTCGCCCGATTGTTAATTCATTTAAAGCTTCTTGAATAAGCATTTCGGTTATATTATCTAATGCTGAAGTTGCTTCATCTAAGATTAGGATAGATGGATTTTTTAAAAATACGCGAGCAATAGCGATACGTTGTTTTTGACCACCAGATAATTTAACTCCACGTTCCCCTACACGGGTTTCATATCCTTTTTCAAGAGATAGAATAAAGTCATGGATTTTTGCTTTTTTAGCAGCTTCATATATTTCTTCATCTGTTGCTTTCGGATTTCCATAAAGGATATTATCTTTGATGTTACCGTAAAAAATGTAAACATCTTGTTGAACATGTCCTATTGAATCTCGAAGAGATGTTAAATCATAATCTTTAATATTGATTCCATCAACTAGAATTTCACCGGAGGTAACATCATAAAAACGTGGAATGAGTAATGAAATGGTTGATTTTCCTACTCCAGATTCTCCAACTAAAGCAATTTTTTTGCCAGGTTCTATTTTGACATTAAAGTCAGTTAAAACATGGGCATCATTGACATCATATTTAAAGTTAACATGGTTGAATTCAATAAGCCCTTTGGGATTTACTAAGTCCATTGCCTGTTCATTAGATTTGATTTGAGGTTCAATTTGCATAATCTCATAAAAACGTTCAAATCCGGCCCATCCTGTTTGGAATTGTTGCATGAACCCAATGAGTCGTCTAATCGGTTGAATTAAGAAGTTTACATATAATAGAAATGCAGTAAATTCACCAAATGATAAGCTACCATTGTAGACAAATAATCCACCTAATAGTAATAGGAATAAATTTAAGATATCAATTAGAAAATTATTTCCGCTTGAAAATACGGACATTTGAAATAAAGCACCTTTCCAAGAAGAAGCATAATTTTCATTGTTATCTGTGAATTTTTCGAATTCATAATCTTCATTTGTAAATGATTGCGTTAATCTAACTCCACCAATACTACTTTCAATTTGGGCATTAATTTCTCCATGTGTTTTTCGGACACTTCTAAATCCGGCCATCATTTTATTACGTCGCCACATAGAGAAGACGATAATAACAATGATAATTGGGAATATTAATAAGGTGAAAAGTGCATTTGTTTTAAATAGTATAATGAATGTCCCTATAAGCATGATCAAAGAGATAAATATATCCTCTGGTCCATGATGAGCAAGTTCTGTAATATCTCGTAAGTCCCCAACTAAACGCGACATAATGACACCTGTTTTATTTTCATCATAATAACTAAAGTTTAGTGTCTGGAATTTTTTAAATAAATCTTGGCGCATATCAAATTCCATTCTTGTTCCCATAATATGTCCCCAGTAGTTGACTATATGTGAGCAGAATAAACGAAGAATAAATAGAAGCAATAAAATTAAACCAATTGTTAACATTGCAGAAACGTTACCTTCTGGAATATATTTGTCCATAAATGAACTTGTAAATGAAGGATATAGTAAATCAATCCCTGCCATCGTTAAAGCGGCAACCATATCAAGAATAAATAACCCCATATGATTTCGGTAATAAGATATAAATTTTTTGAACATTAGTGTCTCAACTCCCCTCAATTAATAATTAATATGTTTTGTCACTACACAATTTTACCAAAAATATCTAATTAAAACAAATTTTAATCTATTCTATTAGCATATAAAATTAATTGATATTTATGACAATTTTATGTAGTGTTGCATGTATTTTTTATTTTTTTCTTTAGTAATAAAAAGCATAAAGTATTTAAGATTAAGTAATTATATGTCCAGATAATTGATTTAGAGCGCGAAAACTTGAAATGTATTATAAGATATAGTGATATTACTATCGCTCAAACTTTCAAAGTCTAAAAGACAAAAAACAACGGTAGTCGTTGGTCGTTCTTGGTTTTCTATATACTGGAACTATTAAAATGTATAGGTAGCATAGCTAGTTAAATGACTAATTCGTCTACAGGACTTTTAGGGGAAATGGAATCAAGGTGGACTAAGTTTTTTTAAAATGCGAAAAACAAGAACTGCTAGAAAAGTATTTAAACTTTAAAACCTACTTCTTAAAAGGTGAAAAATATTTTTGTCTATAAATAGTTAGTAAGTTATATGAAATTATTTACCGAAAAGGACCTTGAAAAATGTTTTACATGACAAACGGTTTAAAAAATTGATATAATATTATTTGTTGTGTATAGAAAAAGTGTACACTTTAAAGTTAGTAGAAAGATGGTGGAGTTTATGAAACGACTCGATTTATATATTATCCTATTTGTTATTGCAATAACTGGTATTATGTTTACCACATTTACCTTAAATCAAAGTGATGAAACAAAAGCAATCATTTATGTTAAAGGTGAAAAGTATGAAACGGTGGTATTAGATGGAAAAGATCAAGTGTTCGAAATCGAGACTGAACTTGGGTATAATAAAATAATTATTGATGAACATGGAATCCATGTTGAAGAAGCTGATTGTCCAGATCATGAATGTGTCACGCTTGGTACGATTAATAAAGTAGGACAAAGTATTATCTGTGCCCCTAATTATGTGGTTGTTGAAATTGTAGGAAATGATGCAGATTCAGAAATGGATTCAATGGCCATATAAACCTAATCACTTTTATAATGGAGTCCTTTTATAGAGGGTATAAAGGTTAAGAGTGAAAGATGATTTTTTTATAAAATGAACTGAGCCGTATTAAGTATTAAATATAAAGATGGATGGTGGAAAACAGATGATAACTTTGAAGGATGTTACATTCGGATATGAAGAAGATCAAATCGTTTTAAATAATTATAATTTAAACATAAAAAAAGGGGAATGGGTGACGATTCTTGGACATAATGGTTCAGGAAAATCAACACTTTCAAAATTATTAGTTGGTTTGCTCAAAGCAAATACAGGGGAAATAAAGGTTGATGACTTAGTTTTAGATGAAGAAACGGTATATGAGGTTCGTCAAAAGGTAGGTATTGTTTTTCAAAATCCTGATAATCAGTTTGTTGGAAGTACGGTTCGTGATGATATAGCATTTGGGCTTGAAAATAATCAAGTTCCATATGAGAAAATGGCTAGGACTGTTGAAGAATTTGCTGAAAAAGTAGGGATGAAACGATTTTTAGATCGAGAACCTCATCGATTAAGTGGAGGGGAAAAGCAACGTGTTGCGATTGCAGGTGTTTTAGCACAAGGTGCTAAAATCATCATTTTAGACGAAGCAACAGCTATGCTTGATCCACAAGGGCGTTTAAATATGATGGAGTTAATTCGTGAACTTGCAACAGATGAAGATCAGACAATTATAATGATTACTCACCATTTAGATGAAGCAATATACAGTGATCGAATCGTTGTGATGAATGAGGGGCAAATTATTTTAGAGGGAACCCCTCAGGAAGTGTTTAGAAATAAAACATTATTAGAATCAGTTCATCTAGATGTTCCTTTTGCAGTTAAGGCATCTTATGAGTTAAAAGAGCAAGGTATTTTAAATGATATTTATACGAATGAAGAGGAGTTGGTGAAAGTACTATGGACATTAAATTCGACCAAGTAAGTCATATTTATAATATAAATACGCCGATGGAACAACGTGCCATTTTTGATATTGACTTTGAAGTTAAGACAAATGAATTTGTCGCAATTATTGGACACACAGGTTCCGGAAAATCAACTTTAATTCAACATATGAATGGTCTTTTAAAACCTACACAAGGGCAAATTATAATAGGTGAACATAAAATTTGTGCAGATGAGAAAAATAAAAACCTTAAATCTGTTAGACAACATGTTGGTCTTGTCTTTCAGTTTCCTGAATATCAATTATTTGAAGAAACAGTAGAAAAAGATATCATGTTTGGTCCGATGAATTATGGTGTATCAGAAGAAGAGGCACGAATTCGTGCGAAAGAAACAATAGATATTGTGGGTCTAGATGAAAGTATCTTAGAACAATCGCCGTTCCATTTAAGTGGAGGACAGATGCGCCGTGTAGCAATAGCTGGTATTCTTGCAATGAATCCAGATATTTTAGTGCTTGATGAGCCAACAGCTGGACTTGATCCACAAGGACAGAAAGAAATGATGACAATTTTTAAGGAGTTACATGAAGTACACCATAAGACAATTATCTTAGTGACACATGATATGGACTTGGTTTGTCAGTATGCAGGAAGAGTTATGGTGATGCATCGTGGCGAAATGAAATTAAATGGAACACCTCATGAGGTGTTCCGTGAGGTAAAGACACTAAATAAATGTGGGATTACACTTCCACTTCCAGCACGTAGTTATTATGAATTAATTCAAAAGTTAAATCTTAAAGAAGAAGATTTACCATTAACGACAGATGAATTTATTCATAAAATTTCAAAATTGAAGGGGGTTAGATAGTTAGTGAACGGAATTGTAATTGGACAGTATATCCCGGGTCAATCGATTTGGCATCGTCTCGATCCCCGTTCAAAAATTATAGCAACCTCATTATTTGTTATTGCAGGTTTCTTAACACAAAGCTTTATTTTTTTAGGACTTTTGATACTTGCAGAAGTTATGGCTATGAAGTTAACACGATTACCGTTAAATTATTTTTTTAATAGTTTGAAACCGATTTTATTTTTTGTTGTATTCACATTCATTCTTCAAGTGATGTTTAATAAACAAGGGAACTTATTATTTAGTATTGGACCTGTTGAAATTTACAGTGAAGGGGTAGCCATGGGACTTTTCATGAGTATACGACTCGTCATTGTTGTCATGATTTCAACGATCTTAACGCTGACAACTAAACCATCAGATTTGACGCTAGCACTAGAATATTTATTTGGACCGTTTAAAAAAATAGGCGTGCCAGTAGCTGAAATTGCATTGATGATTTCAATTGCACTTCGATTTATTCCAACGTTACTTGAGGAAACTCAAAAAATATTAAAAGCTCAGGCATCACGTGGAGTAGACATAAAAGAAGGTAAATTTAAAGATAAAGTGATGCAAATTATTTCTTTATTAGTTCCTTTATTTATCTTGTCATTTAAACGTGCAGATGATTTAGCAAATGCGATGGAAGTTCGAGGGTATGTACCTGGCAGACCAAGAAGCAGTATTAATTTATTAAATTGGAAATTAACAGATACAACTTTACTGATTTGTGGATTAGTCATTTTTATTGGGGCCATAATATATTAGGATATAAATCCTTGTAATTGTTTTATAAGTAAAAAAATAAGTTTTTAATCTGTTATGAAATAGGAAGATATGGTTTCTATGTAGATAGCGTAATCAAATAAAAGAATTGAAATGAATTTGATAAAGTAACGTATGATTCATGACATAGAAATGAACTAAGGTGAAGAGTATGAAAAGAATAAAATGTGTGGTATCTTACGATGGAACAAACTTTAATGGTTATCAAAGACAACCAGGGCAACGTACGGTACAGGGTGTAATTGAGAGTGCACTTGAGAAGATAAATAAGGTACCTATTACTATTCATAGTTCAGGTCGAACAGACGCAGGAGTACATGCCTATGGACAGGTCTTCCACTTTGATAGCGCCGTTAATATGGAAGGGATTCGCTACGTAAGAGCATTAAATTCAATCTTACCAGAAGATGTTTATATAATGGATAGTCAAGAAGTCCATCCTGAATTTCATTCACGCTATCATGGTAAAATTAAAGAGTACCATTATAAATTATCAATGAATACGTATAATCCACTTAATCGAAATTATATTTATTATCATCCGCGTCCATTAAATATAGAAAATATGCAAAAAGCTATGGAATATTTACTTGGAACGCATGATTTCACCTCATTCTGCGGAAACTTAGATGACGGGGATAAAGTTAGAACGATTTATACCGCACAGTTAATAAATGAAGAGGGTGAGATTACATTTAAGTTTATTGGGAATGGATTCTTGAGATATATGATACGTATTATGGTTGGAACTCTCATTCAAGTAGGTGAAGGTCGCAAGACACCAGAAGATATTGAACGAATCTTGTTAGCAGAAGATAGACGATTAGCAGGTCATACTGCTAAACCGCAAGGTTTGTACTTACAAAAAGTAGACTATCCAGAGGAATTATTACAACCAATAATGGATAGTTAATAGACTGTGAAATGTTTGAAGTTTTTAGAACATTTATCCTTTTAATCGATTATTGGCATGTCAAGGTTTGTTTATTAGTTAGTTTATGATATAATTTAATTATATAGGGTGTTAATAGAGCAAAAAAAATGAGTTATTTGTTGAATTATATAGGAGGCAAATATGGCACGAAATTTTTTAAATAAATTATTTAGTCGAGAAGAGCAATCAACACAAAGTATGCTTCAACCAAATAGCGCTTTAGATCTTGAAAACCTGTCTAAATACACTCAAGTTTTTTCAACTAAAGAAGACACAGGATTCAAAGGATTAAAACGTGCATTTGAAAATCAATTAAATGTTGAGATTACAATGAAAGACGAAGCGCTTGGAAGTGTAACTGTTGCAGGGACTATTTCTCATTACGATGAAAAATATGAACAATTGTTAGTCATTGCAGATGCACAACTTAAACGTGTTGTTTTTGATCAAATTATTGATGTTAATATTGAAGGTTAATTCTTTTTTCATAAGACTTTAAAAGAGTGAAGGACGCTGCTAGTTATAACTAGTTGCATCTTTCACTCTTTTTTTATGTTGTGGAGTTAGAGGATAGTGGGAGAAACTGAAGTTCTAGTTATTCAGGGTATAATTCGGCTTTAAGATTTTCTAGGTTTTCATACATTAAACTAAAATAGTCTTTCCCGGCTTTTAATTCTTCATTTGTGATAGTTGCTAGGTTATAAAGTTTCGTTGGAGTTAGGTTTAATTCCTTTTGAAGAACTTCTCCATTGGAAGAGGGAATGTTTTGTTCGTAGAATAAATAGTTTAGGTCTAAGTTTTTTCCTAATTCAATTAACTCAATGAGTTCTTTTTGTGTGGGTTCATCGTTTCCAAGAATTCCTGTAATGGGTATTTGTTGGATTCCGTAGTATTTCCATGTGGAATAGGCGGCATGAGTTACCATAAAATAAGGTTTTGGGGCATTTTTTAATTCGTTAAATGCTGTATCTAAGGCGAGTAAGTCTTTTTCTAATGCTTCATAATTTTGTGTGAATACGGATGCCAGTTCAGGTTTAAGTAGTTTTAATTCAGTTAAGATGGTTTGTGCCATTGAAATGGCGAGTGGGGGATAAAGCCAAATATGATTATTGAGAGTTTCGTGGTCGTGATCCTCATCTGTGGCGTGGTTAGGATCGGTTACTGTTTTTTCGTTTTGGACTTGATCAGTTGTTAACGTGCCACTTTCAAGACTGATTGATTCGCCAATATCAAAATGTTTAGGATAGGTCATGTTTTGTGCTATAGGAACGATTTTGACAGCAGCAGTTTTCATATTAGGTAAAAGTTTTGGCATAAATGTTTCAACTGAAGAATCAATGTAGAATAATAAGTGGGCATCGGCGGCTGATTTCATTTGTTTAATAGTAGGTTCATAGCTATGAGCATCGGCACCATTTTCAATAATAGGAAGGATGGTAACAGCATCGCCTCCGATTCGTTCCACAAAATAGGTGATAGGATATAGGGTTGTGGCTACTTCAATGGTTGTTTGTTTATCAGTTTGTGGATTTGTCGTAGAGCAGGCAGTCAGAAAGAGACAGAGGAGGATAAGGTAATACTTTTTCATTTCGTTTGAACTCCTTTCGTCAGATGATTTTTTACAATGGTAATAAACAGAATAAGAACGTTAAATATAACGATCATAGCACCTGAGGGGATATTGAGATAGTAAGAAGCTGCTAGCCCTAGAATAATTGAGATTTCAGAAAATAAAATGGCGTAGATTATTGTTTGCTTAAAACTTTTTGCTACTTTCATGCTGCTTGTTACAGGGGTAATCATCAGTGCTGAAATAAGTAAGGTTCCGACAATTTTAATGGATAAGGAAATGACAATTGAGAGAATAATAATAAATATGTATTGAAATAATCTAATGTTAATTCCAAGTAACTTTGATGTTTGTTCATTGAATGAAATCGCAAGTAGGACACGATAATAATAGAGAACGCAAGAACCAACCAAAATGGTTAAAATAAATAAGACCCAAACATCAACTGAGGATACGGTGTTGATGGATCCAAATAAATACCCTAAAATTTCTGAGTTAAACCCATTTCCTGCAGAGATAAAGATGACACTTAATGCAACACCTAGTGATAAAATGATAGGCATGACGACTTCTTTATAATGTTCGAAAAAGCCACGTAGTTGTTCAAGTAGAAGCGAGCCTAAAATGGCGAAGAGGGTTCCCATGTAGATGGGGGGGAATGCGATGAGATTGTAGGATTGTAATAAGAGTCCGAGCGAGATACCGGCAAGTGACACATGACTTAATGTATCGGATATAAATGATAATTTTTTTACGATAACGAAGGTTCCAAGAAGAGGGGCAAGGGCGCCGATCAAAAGTCCTGAAAACATGGCATTCCGCAAGAATATGTAGTGAAATAAGTCATCAATCATGGACAAACCTCCTCTTTGTAATGGTCAATGGTTGTAAAGCTATGCGTTAGATAGCCAAGGCGTAACACATGAGTCACAGGTAATTTTAAAAAGGTTTCATCGTGCGTAATTAAAATGATGGTAACGCCCTGCTCTTTTAAATGGGAAAGGGTTTGGTAAAATATTTGCAGATTTTCACTATCGATTCCAACGGTTGGTTCATCCAAAATAAGTAAGGTTGGACTGGTTAGTAAACTCCTGGCAATTAAAACACGCTGGAGTTGGCCACCTGATAGTTCTTTTAAGTTAGATTCAAGGTGAGAACAAAGATTAACTTGATGAAGGGCAACGAGTTTTCTTTTTTTGGAAACTTTTTTTACAGTTGAAGTTTGTAAGAGTTCAGAAACTGTCATCGGAATTTCAAAATTAAAATATTCGAAACGTTGTGGCACATATCCGATGGCTGTCCACTTGTGGAATACATTTAAATCAAAGTTATCATAGAAAATGACGCGGTCAGGTATTTTATTTACCCCAATTAGGCATTTAATTAGGGTTGACTTTCCAGTTCCGTTTGGGCCTAAGACGACCAAAAAATCACTACTTCCAATTTTGAATGAGATATTTTTTAAGATGGGCTGTTGATCGTAGTGATAAGATAGTTGATTAACATGGACTTCCATTAGAATCCCCCTTCGTTTAATAAAATAGTAAAAATTTGATAAACTAAAAAAGCTGCTCTATTATTTATAGCTATAATTTGGAGTTTTAAACAAAAATACCTATAGTTTTTAAAAATAGTTGTGGTGGAAGGAAGGAAAATGTCGAATTAAAATGGAGTGCATTCTGATAAGTAAAAATTCTTTTAAATAATTTTGATTTATGAGATAATTAACTTTGATCTTACATTAGACGATTCCAAATTTACTTTGGATTACATAAAAAGGATGAAACGTGCAGTTAGATTAAAACATTCCTAAAGGATAAGTAATGGCTAAGTTTCGTTAACACGCAACAACCAAACCTAAAAGTTAGAAAAACTTGGGTGGCAAGGGTTAAGCCACTAAACTTTATGGAGAAGTTGCACGTTGAACCTGGATTGGATAAAAGAAACATGTGTTAGTAGATATGAAGACGGTCAATTATTTAAAAGTAGATCAGGGTATCAAGAAGTTTTAGCTTATAATTTCTATGAAATAAATGGGGATGTGGCTTGTACAGATGCATATAAAAACTAGACACGAGGGCTTAGTTAAAACGTGTCACAGTGTGTAAAATTTTTATATCGTATGAGTCATTGATTCTCAAAATAAAGGAGCACCAGCATATGAGTGGATTATTTATTACAGTTGAAGGTGGAGAGGGAGCCGGAAAAACAACGGTCATGCAAGAAGTTGCAAAGAAACTTGCGACGCTTGGAATTGAGACAGTGTTAACGCGTGAACCAGGGGGAATTAGAATTTCAGAAAAGATTCGTGAGATTATTTTGGATAAAGATCATACGGAGATGGACGCGCGTACAGAAGCCTTACTTTATGCAGCAGCACGTCGCCAACATTTAGTTGAGAAAGTAAAACCAGCACTTGAAGCAAATAAGATTGTACTTTGTGATCGCTTTGTGGATAGTTCGATTGTGTATCAAGGGTATGCACGTGGCATTGGAATGGATGAAGTTCGTGAAATTAATGAACCTGCAATAGAAGGATATATGCCAAACTTAACAATATTTTTCGATATTGAGCCAGCGCTTGGGCTTGCTCGTATTGCAGCGAATGGATTACGAGAAGTCAATCGCTTAGATTTAGAAGGCTTAGCTTTCCATGAGTTAGTATATGAAGGATATAAAATTCAAGCTAAAAATAATCCCGATCGCATTGTGAGTGTAGATGCTAAGAAATCGATAGAAGAGTTAACCGATGAAGTGGTTGCGATGATTTTAAGTCGATACGCTGCTTAGAAAACATGAACTGATTAGCGTTAAGATAAGTCAACGTAGAATAAATAATAACGTGATAAAGGTGGTGAGAAGATGAATGGTTGGGAAGTCATTGAGGAAAAACAGCCCGAAGTCGCGCGGTTTTTAATGAATAGTTACAAAAAAGGACGTTTGGTTCATGCTTATATTTTAGAGGGACCCCAAGGTGTTGGGAAGATGGAAGTTGCTAAAAATCTAGCTAAGCTTTTAATGTGTGAAAGTGAAGAGGGTGTTTGTGGAACATGTCGCCATTGCCTCTTAATTGAATCGGAAGGTCATGTGAATGTTCAAGTGATTCGACCGGAAGGCCAAAGTATTAAAAAAGAACAGATTCAGGCGTTACAGTCTGAGTTTTCAAAAATGGCG
>JBOFCV010000176.1:0-8605 GCA_051646305.1 Turicibacter sp. | reverse complement strand
TTCTTACCTGTTTTTGCTATCATTGCAAGTATAGTACTCTTACCATTTATTTATCGTGGATTTAAGAATCATCAAGTTTAAGATAGAGTGAAACCGTTCAAAGAGGTTTGATGATATCATGATTCCTAAATAGAATAATTGATTGAATTTAAAAAGCTCAAAAGAGTTATTTTCACATCTCTTATGAGCTTTTTATGGTTTATATATGTTGAGATCTAATTTTGCTTAGGCTCAAAACTTGCAGCGAACGCTTGGATTGCGTCGTGAACTTCATCAACTTTATTTGTTTTGATAAGGATTGTCATTCTTGGAATTAATTCTCCAATATCTGTACGTGTATAGGTTCCATTTTCGAGTTTTTTAATCATGTCTGAAACTAATTCACGCGCTTCATCGACTTTGTTATCTTGCACCCTTTTTAGAATGAAATCTAAAAATTGGATTTGTTTGTTATTCATCATAAGTCCTCCTTTATTGATATCCATCCTAGTATGTACAAGTAAAGGATATTTGATAAGATAAAATTTAAGTAATGTGTGATAAATATAGAGATTGATTGGGTGATAGGTTAGCTTTTTTTAAAAAATAGCGTGGACCATATGAAAAAGCATAGCTTTTATAAAAGGAGCTATGCTTTTTATCTATATAAAATTAGGGGATTGAGGCAGTCTTAGTTATAAAAACATTTGGGGGCTAAGACTGCACAGCGTTATAAAAATTACGAGGTTTAAAATAGATAGGAACTAAGCTAAATTTTTAATAGGTTTTTCTACCTTAACGGTTTTGTTTCGTTTGGCTACATAGCTTGCTAGCATTGGAGTTAAGAAGGCAGTGATAATAACAGATGCTGCAACTTGAGCTGTTGCAATGGGAGCAATGACTAAGAAGGCTGGATCAACAGCGGCTAGGGCAGCGGGATTTGCAACTGCGCTTGCAGCAGTACTTGAGATAGATGCACCAGCAATTCCTGATCCACCTGTCAGTTTATCGGCGATAACAGTTATAGCACCGACAATACCAACCGTGATGAGTCCGAGTAATATTCCAGATAATCCACCTTGGAATAATTGTTGAATAGACATTCCACATCCAAGTGCGAAACCAACAACAATAATACTTGGTGTAACACCAGCACTTAAATTTTTCTTAAGCCAAGGAGAGCAACTACCTAAAACTAATCCTAGAATTAAAGGTAAGATAGAACCAACAATTGGCCAAATTGAAATACTTGCTAGACCTGCAGAACTTAGCGCAATCATGGTAACAGTTGGGCCAACACTTAGGGATGTAATGGCAACTGCACCTTTATCTGAATCATCTCCGTATTCAGCAACGATACCTGAATACAGTGCATTGTTAGCTACTGAAATCGCGCTTATAATGGCTAAAGCTGATAATCCTAAGAAGTTGTCATTAAATAAGAAAGCAACTCCTAAACCGAAAGCAACCGATAAAGCTATTTTTGTGATAATGACTACTGATCCTTTTTTAACGGCTTTTGGCGTACTTTTGATGTCGATGCTCGCACCGAGGAAGAATAAGAAAACGCCAACTAATGCGCCTGTACCGTGAACAACGTTTGTAAAAAATCCGCCCATTTCTAAGACTTGAGGGATAAATGAATTTAAGACAACCCCAATTAGCATGGGAACGACAATAGTATCACCTGGAAATCTCTTATATGTAAATTTTTTTTCTTTCATGGTTATAACCCCCTTTTAGTCTAGTACAATTCCACCATCACAGTCACCGATTTCACCATTAACAAAACTTGCAGCATCAGAGGCGAAGAATAAAATCATTTGTGCAATTTCAACGGGCTCTGCTGCTCTTCCAAGTGGAATCATGCTTAGAACTTTTGCATTTTTTTCTGCATCTTCAGCTAAACTTTTTGTCATGCTAGTGTTTGTAAATGATGGACAGACAGCATTACAACTGATTCCGTATTTTCCACCTTCTTTGGCAATCGCTTTTGTTAATCCATTAACACCTGCTTTAGAAGTAGCATAGGCGGCTGTACCGAGTAAACCTCCACCAATTTTTCCAGCAACAGATGAGATATTAACGATTCTTCCACCTTTTTTCTCAATAAAGTATGGATAGATAGCGGAGCAAGTTGTGAATGTACCTGTTAAATTAATTCGAATTGTTCTTTCCCATTCTGCATCATCGATATCTTGGAATGGTGCTTTAGAGATAACGCCTCCGCAATTGATAAGACCTGTTACATGGTCAAAGTCAGCTAATATTTGGTTCATGACTGTTCGAATATTTTCGTTATCGCCAAGGTCAATTTTATAGAATGAAGCATTACCAAGTTCTTGTTTAGTTGCTTGTCCAATTTCTTCGTTAATGTCTAAGATAACAACATGGCCCCCGCCTTGAACGATCCCTTTTGCAGTTTCTTTTCCGATTCCTTGTGCTCCTCCAGTCACTAATATTGTTTTTCCAGTAAAATCAAACATTTTTCATTTCCCCTTCCGATTGTAAAGATAATTTATGCTACATGAACATACTTAAAAATATTGAGTCAAATCAATAAAGGATACTTTTTTCGTCTGTTCTTGTAGAAATATAACTAAGATGTTGTGTTTATCGAGTATGAGGTCATTATAGCATTGAAGTTTGTGAAAAAAAATGTTAACATAGCCTAGAAATAGTACAGCTTATTGTGCTTGTGGCACAAAGGAGAAAATATGAGACAAAAATGGCGTGAGGAACTAATGCAGTCTGTATTGCGTGGGGAAGATTTCGATAAAATTGCAGATAAGGCAGCTAACTATTTAAATAATCCTGTTGTTATCATTAATAATGCTTATAACATCATTGCACATTCCGAATCAATTCAAGTGGATGATTTCACATGGAATAATGCAGTAAAGAGGGGATATATTACATTAGAATTTGCGGCGACGTTGAATAACTGGAACAATATTAAAGATGAAAATAGAGAATATGAATGTTTAACGGTGAACCAAATTAACAAATTGCGTCGTCGGTTTTACAAATTAGTGATTAATTCACAGCTTATGGGGTATTTGAATATTACAGAAGTAAATGGTGAGTTTGATGATCTCGATGAAGAATGTTATTACTTTGTCAGTCAGGTATTTGCAAGAGAAATATTTATTCAACAAAAGATTATGTTGCCGACGAAACATACTAAAAATGAAGATATCTTACTAGAATTAAATAGTGAAAGTTATGTGAATCGACTACATTTTCTTGAGCGTGTCCAGTTAAGTGATTTGAATATGCAATCCAAATATCAGGTGGTCTGTTCTGATTTGACTAATTTTTTATCTTATAATGCAGACAAAGATTATTTCAAACAGGAATTGTTATCTTTTTTTCCACGCTCAACGATTATCATTATTCAGAAAATATTAATTATTTTAATCGAGTGTGAACACTCAAGTTATGTTGAGTCTGAATCGGCTAAAGCATTAGATAAATATCTTAAAAGTAAAAACTTAATGATTGGAATTAGCGATATTTTTCAAGATTTATTTGATTTTAAACGATATGAATTACAGGCGATTAGAGCGTATGAAAACAAAAAATATTTGTTAGATGATTCTTTGAATTACGTCTTTTATGAACAAATTAAGCCCTTTGATTTGTTGATGCAAATTCCTAAAGAGGATTTGATTTATTTTTGTCATCAGAAAGTATGGAAGCTTTATGAGTATGATAAAACAAATCAGACGAATTATTTAGAGACATTGCGAGTTTATCTGTTAACAAATCACAGTATCAAGGCCACTTCAAATTACTTGTTCGTGCATCGTAATACGATTAATTATCGAATTATTAAAATAAAAGAATTGTTTGGTATTGATTTGGATGACTATACGATGTTGAATCAGTTACTATTGTCCTATCAGGTTTTGCAAGTGTGGGACACGATGAAGAAAGTAGAGTCATAAAGTCATATATCGAGACTTATTATTTAAATATTTTTGAAAATAGTATGATTTAAAACTGAAAAAAGCTTACTTTTCGATAAAGAGAAGTAAGCTTTTTTGTTCAGGTTAAAAAGAAATATAACAGATTAAAATACGATGAATTCATACATAAGAAGGCGTTATTTGTTGGAATCAGGACAGGATTATAAAATCATAAAAGCCTCCTAAATAGAGAAATAAATCTCGATTACAGTCATATGATGGTAATAGTGCGTTGGTAAAGGGGGCGATTGATCTGTTTAGATTTGGAAAAAAACGAGTAACACCTGCGGAAGCTGAGTATGGGCATTCAAATTTAGAAAAACAAGTGAAATGTGTTCAACTGATTCGGGAGTACCGAAGTCAGCTAGATGATTTAAGACTAAAAATGGAACACAGTAGGGAGACATCCGAAATAGATGGTGAAGCACGGATTGCAAGTAATGACGAGCGATTAGAACAGTATCGCGTATTTGAAAAACGACTCATCAAACAAACTGGAATTGAATCGTTAATCGTCCTTAAAGAAGAAATGGGGATGACCGTCAAAGGTGAATTTGAATGTCAAAAGTGCTCAAGTCTTATCAAAGAGTTGTTATCATCCAAAGAATTAGATGCGTTTGTTAAGAATAATCATCCCGTTTTAATGAATCTTTTAAAGGATTATTATCGGTTAGATTTAGCGGCAACAGCACAAGAAAAAGTGATGCAAAAGTTATCAAGTTCATCTGAAATGATTTACTTGTCTGATATAAGACTTAAAATGAAAAATCCAAAAGGAGATTTCTACACGGCGCAAATAGACGGGATTTTATTGGCCCCGCAAGGCGTATATATGATGAAAATAGTTAGTCATGGACTAGATCAACCCTATCATGTGACGATAAATCGGGAGGGGCTATGGCGTCTTTCCAATCATCCTTACGAACCGGATTGTCCACAGGATATGGAATGTAAAAATTTAGAGATAGAAGCTAAATCTTTGGCTTGTTTTTTGAATCACCAGTTAAGGGCAACCAGTCGGATGGAGGTGCCCGTGTTTAGTTTGATTGTCATTCCAAATGAGCAGGTTAAACTTATTAATTATCATAAATCACAGAACATTTATCACTTAGATGAAATCGAAGAAAAGATTAAAACTAAACCAATAAAATTAAAACAAAAGACGCTTATGATGCTAGAGCAACTTATTATATCTGCCAATGTACGACCAGATAAAATCCCATTTCCTGATTTGGATCATGACTTTACTAAGTTTGTGGAATTAGTGAGTGTTCATGAAACGGAGAAATCATATATTTTGAGAGCCATTCAATTAACAAAATACTATATTAAAAAAATTGAGGCAGTTGAAAATGGGTTGTAGATTTTAAGTCTAAAGAGACGAAAAAATTTTGTTATGAGGAAGACATTTTTTACTATCTAGGTCGTTTGTTGACAACTCGTTAATCATGTGATATTTTTAAAACAAATGGTATTTATTTCCAAAATTTATTTTTTATTTAGATAGGGAGGAATATGATGAAGTTAGAAAATATAGAAGCTGTGTTGTTTGACTCGGGGAGGGTTTTGAATATTTCTTGCAGTGGTCATTGGTTTATTACACCGAACTTTTTTGATTATGTAGATGAATCTAAGTTTTATCAATTAAGTGATAAGAAAAGAAATCATGCTTTTTTAAAGGCCGGTAATTATATCAATGATATTCCTAAAATTTCAACAAAAGAAGAAGAGTTTGAACAGTTTAAAGTTTATTATGAAATATTTGCTACTGAGTTGCCTGAATTAGATTTGGATCATCTGGCGATTGAGCAATTAGCAAAAGATCTCGTATATAACCCCAAAAAATATAAATTCTTTGATGATGCGTTAAAGGTGATTCCGTTTTTACACAAGCGGTATAAGTTGGGGATTGTTTCGGATGCGTGGCCGTCTTTAAAAGATGTTTACAGTCATGTCGGATTGGATGCGTATTTTTCGTCTTTTGTTATTTCATCGATGATTGGGGTGACGAAACCGGATGAGCGTATGTATTTAACGGCGTTAGAGGAGTTGAATGTGAGTCCGGATAAAGCGGTATTTATTGATGATAATTTGAAGAATTGTTTGGGTGCGCAAGTGCTTGGTATTAAGGCTATTTTAATTTGTCGCGACAAACATAACTATCTGCTTCAAAAAATTAGAAGCATAGGCAAAGGATATGAGGTCATTTATAGTTTGGAAGAGTTGATGGTTTAAGTAGCTACCGGAATGTTCTATTTTAATAAAGTAGGGGAATTGTCTTAGCTGTTAATCGTTTAAATCACTATTTTTCAACAGGTGAAGCCTTGTACTAATTTTTAAAATACATCAGTTAGAACAAAAGAAATTCAATTTACCTTGCGGAGTGAATCTCTTTTATTTATAATAATGGATAAATTAGGGTTCTTTATACATATTAGGACTGTGATTTAAAACAGGAGGGGGTTCATTTGAAATTAGTATTAATCATTGGAAATACAGCGGTCGGGAAAATGACAGTCGGACAAGAATTAATGAAAATAACAGATTTGCGTTTGTTTCATAATCATATGAGCATTGAACCTGTGCTTGAAGTATTCGGCTATTTTCATGGAAGCACAATCAATAAGATGCGAGAGATTATTTTTGAAGAATATGCTGCGAGTGATAATTATGGCTTAATTTTTACGTATATGTGGGCGTTTGATCAACAATCGGATTGGAATTATGTGAAGCATGTGAGTCATATTTTTAAGAAAAATAAGGCAGATGTTTACTATGTTGAACTTGTTTCGCCACAAGAAATTAGACTGCAAAGAAATGTCACTGACAATCGCTTAAATAATAAAACATCAAAACGAAAAATTAAAGACTCTAACGAAAGATTAATAAACGATGATTTGAATTATCGTTGCGTGAGTTACGACGGAGAAGTTCCGTTTAAGAACTATATCAAAATCGATAATTCTAATCTTTCACCTGAAACGGTAGCGCAAATGATTAAGGAACAGTTTGGGTTATCATAAAAAGGTAAAGATAAGTATTTTCAACTTATACTAAAAATGAGGTGATGATTTGAAAATAATTCCTATTGTAGAATCAGATAGAATGATATTAAGATATTTTGAAGAAAATGACTTAACTATTCTATATGATTACAGAAATAATAGAGACTGTTCTAAATATCAGCGTTGGGATGATACCTCTAAAGAATATCTCAAAAACTTTATTAAAGAACAAAGTTTAAAAACTTTAAATGATGATAGTTTACAGCTTGCAATAGCAGATAAACAAAGTAATGTTTTAGTGGGCGACATATTTATTGCATTTAAAGAAAAATGTATAACGATTGGGTATACAATAGATGCTAAATATCACAGACAGGGGTATGCATTTGAAATGATAAAAGAACTAATCAGGTATCTGTTTGATAACTTTAAAGATTATGAAATAGTGGCTTTAGTTCATCCAAATAATGAGCCAAGTAAAAAATTATTAGAGAAACTTGGATTTAAAAATGAGGGATACGTACAAAAATTAGATAGCGAAGTTTATTCTTTGTTGAACTGAAGGTAAGCCTGTGGTATGGATAAGAAAAGAACTAAGCCTGATTTAGTGAAGCCGATGAATATCTTATGATAAGATTCACACGTTTGAACCTCCCACAGTTGAAACAATGGGTGTTCTTCGCCTAATTTAATAAAATGTCGGGTATCAGTGACTTTCTCAAACGTCAGGATATGTTTCATTTTACAATGAGGGTAAACCGAACCTTTAGAGATACGTGATCCACGCAAAGTTAAACTATCTATTTTTACACTGCTATCCGTCGCTATCTCGGATGCTTCACTTTTTATTAGTCAAGGTGGATCATATTTCGATTTGAATAGACTAATAACTTAACTGATCTTTTTATTTATATGAACCCGTGCTCAGTATTAAATTCAACCTTAACCGAAAACACAACACGAACTTGTTACAGCCTAAACCCTAAAAAAGAATTAATCACCCCAGCGGTCATTGATTCTTTTTTTTTGTTTAATAAATTAAATCTATGTGTATAATTGAATTAGCGTGTTTAGAATGGATATATTTTCAAATTCAAATAGAGAGAATTTTTTTAGGAGTGGTGGGATGTATAAAATATTAATTGTAGAAGACGATTCAATGATTGCACAGTTACTTAAGAAAAATTTAAATCAGTGGGATTATGAAGTAGAATGTATCACCGACTTTAAAGAGGTGATGCCAGCCTTTATCAAGTTCGATCCCCATCTGGTGTTGCTAGATATCTCGCTGCCCTATTTTAATGGGTATCACTGGTGCAATGAAATTCGAAAATTATCCAAAGTACCGATTATGTTTGTGTCTTCGATGTCTGATAATATGAACGTGGTGATGGCAGTCAATATGGGGGGCGATGACTTCATTGCAAAGCCATTTGATTTAAGTGTCATTGTGGCTAAAATCCAGGCCTTATTAAGACGAACTTATTCATTTGGAGGACAAATGAATGTGATTGTACATCAAGGAGCCGTGTTGAATTTAAGCGATGCGACCTTAGAATATCAGCAAAATAAAATAGAGTTAACAAAAAATGAGTTTAAAATTCTTCAAATCTTACTTGAAAATAGAGGGCGAATTATCTCGCGCGAACT
>JBOFCV010000175.1:0-23767 GCA_051646305.1 Turicibacter sp. | reverse complement strand
CTGAGATAAACATACGGTGAATAGGTTTTAAATAATTACGAATCGTAATGGTTGTTCCCATTGGCGTATTAAAACTTCCCGGCGTCATTAAGGTATTATATTGCTCTGATAAAATTGAATTTAGGGCATGCTTTGTACTTGTTTTTCCATAGCTTCCTGTCACACCAACGACTTCTAGTTGCGGTGAAGATTTAACAATACGACGTGCATCGTTAATAAATCCAAGACGAATACGAGCTTCGATTGGTTTATTACATTCATTTGCTACATAAACGATACCATACACTAGTAAATTCAAAGTTAGTAACCAACTGATTACTTGTATGAAAATAAATCCTCCACTAGCCGGTAAGATGATAATTCCTAAGATTGTTACAACTAGCATTAACACAACAGCAGTAGCAATTAATCGCCATACTCGAGACGTTAATTTTAGTGGTAACTTAGACTCTTTCCCTTTACCGCTTGAAAAATGAGCAATTAAGCATCCGTATCCTGCAATAGCAGCAAAAATAAGGCTCATGCTAAATGGTGTTTCCATAAAGCATATCACTGCATAGGCGACCCAGTAAATAATAGTAACGACTATTAATCCTTTAGGAAAGGCAAGTTCTTGATGCCCTTTATTATAAGTTGTGAATCGATCATTCATGTAATGGCATTGTTGTAACATATGTAAGGCATGCGCCATTCGTTTCCATAAAGTCAATGTTAGTGTTGCACCAACTACCATTAAAATGGCTAAAATAATATAAAATAATAACATCTTATTCACCTCTCTCTTCTGCTAAAAACACATCAATCACACGTAAAAACTGTGGCAAACGATCTAGGTATGAATAATGGCCTGCGCCTTCAAACACAACAAGTCCCGCTTCGGGAATTAATTTTTCCATAATTTTAGCATCACCAATTGGCGTTGCATCATCGGCATCTCCCCAAACGAGTAATGTCGACGCTTTAATTTTTGGCATCAAGTGTTGTAGATCCTCATTGACAACTTTAATCATAATTTGTCTCATCGTGCTAGATGCACTTTTATAATCTGATGAACCGGCATTTGCCATCATCTGTTCTTTATACACTTTTAATCCAGGTAAACTTAAAATGCGTTTCCCTAACTTGTATGTGTAAACACGTGCATAATAATCTAATCCACGTTTTGGTTTAATCCCCGCACTATCAACAAGCACTAATTTATTGATTGTATTTTGGCGCCCAGCATAAATAATCCCGACACGTCCACCAAATGAGTGACCAAAAATCGTCGGCTCGAAAATATTTAATTGTGACACAAACTTCTCTAACATATCTGCATAGTCATAAACTGACCAAATTGTTTTTGGTTCTTCACTTTTCCCAAACCCAGGAAAATCAATATTATACACTTTAAAATTTGTTTTTAAATAATCAAATACCGGCTTAAATGCGGCAACACTTTGTCCCCAACCATGTAACAAAATAATGGGCTGACCTTCACCTTCTACTTCATAATACACATTTAAATCATCTATTTTAATGAACATCGTTTTCCATCTCCTAAACTTTAGTCTCTACCATTTCCATAACCACGTTAAACGCAAAAAAATGACTACGGCTTATTTATATATTTAACATCAATAGCTTCTTTATTTTAACTTGAACGCTTCATATACTTAAATCCCCTACAGTATTTAGAGGAATTTATTTTTCGATTGTAAAAAATGACTGTGACTTATATATTATATGACAATAGCCCTTAAAATTTAAGCATCTAAGACAAAAAAACTAAATAAAACGGTGAATGGACTGTTTTGAACTCCTATTAATCCAATAAAATCAAAAAGAGTCTGATTTGCTGCCTCTATTTTGATATTTTTGATTCTCATCGCTCCTCCCTAAAAACTCCCCCTTATCTTAAATTTAGCAACATAATAATATCTCTATACAGTATGTTTTAACTCCTCATTTGGTTAATGCCTAAACAGACTTTTGATGAATTACGTAAAAAAACACAAAAACCTTCCCTAAGATTTTTGTGTTTTCAATTTAATTTCTCTTCAACTTTTGAATCATATTCACCCATTTGTTATCATCATTCAACGTCTTTATAATCTCACGTTTCCCCGACACATAATCCTTAATCTGATGTCTCCGATTAGGAACCATCAGCATTGGTAATCGATCCAAAGGGAAAAATGCAATCTTGCAACTTTCATCTGTCTTTAAAAATAGTTCTCCACCTGTTATTTCCCCGGTAAAAACATGTTGAATATCATCAAATTTTGGTCGAATATACTCCCCTACTTTTTCCATCACCTTAATGTCAACACCTGTCTCTTCCTTCGCTTCCCGTATCGCACAATCGACAACCGATTCACCCGGGTCAACTCTTCCCCCCGGTAAATCCCAAATTGGATAATCTCTCCGCTTAACCAGTAAAACCTTTTTCTCTTCGTTTATTATAACTGCAAATGCACCTTGCGTCCCCATAAGCATCCCCCTTATTTCAATTCATATCAACAACAACACATCCCATTATTTTACATTTAAAATGTTCTAAATACAATCAATTTTTAAGATCCCTATCATCAACCCTCATTCATAAACTAGTTCTTCCCCTTCGTAGGAAAATCGTAAGAAATTCATCATGAATTAACTAGAGTTTAGGGTAAATTTACAGATAAATAACAGGTTTCAAACTGCTATACTTTGTATGACCTATCGGGGAAATCTTTTTGGGAGGGATAAATTTGAATACTACAAAAAATATAAAATTACGTAGAAAATATAAAAACAACAAGAAATTACTTATTTTTACTTTATCAATACTACTATTTATTCCTATTATTTTAAAATTGGATAACTTAAACTTTAAAAACGAAACACAACAATCGCTTGATTGGAATTTAATCCTAGTAAACGATTCAAACTTCATTCCTGACGACTTCACCCTTTCACTCAAAGAACTTAAAAATGAAGTTTATGTAGATGAACGCATCTATCCTGATTTACAACATATGTTTGATGATGCACGAAGTGTTGGACTACAGCCTGCCATTTCTTCAGCTTATAGACAACCAAAGGAACAGCACGCCATATTTAACGAAAAAATTGCAACCTATGTCTCACAAGGAAATTCACGTAGAGAGGCAAAAGCTATGGCCCAAATGTGGGTAGCAGAGCCTGGAACAAGCGAGCACCAGACAGGACTTGCCATCGATATCGTCAGTGAAGATCGCAATAATAGCGATATCCATGAATGGCTAAAAGCAAATAGTTATAAATACGGATTTATTTTACGCTATCCTCCTAATAAAACTGAAATAACAGGAATCAGTCACGAACCTTGGCATTTTAGGTACGTAGGGATTGAAGCCGCAACAGAAATTTACAACCAAGGAGTTTGCCTTGAAGAATATCTTGCTAACTTAGGTTAATCACTTACCATAAAAAAATAGTATTAATCATTCACGTGATTAATACTATTTTTTTTATTACTTATGAAGTTTTCCAATTTCTTTCCATAAACCTTATATTCTAAAAACCATGACTAATTTCAATTCTCGCTTAATAAAATCATGCTCTCGTGATTTATGACCTTATTTTAAAGTATCTAATCTACGCAACCTGATGTTTTTTGAACGCACGATAAGCAAGTGGAACACAAATAATACTGATAATGGAGTAGAGTACTACTCTCATGGTAAGTACATCTAGAGTAAATCCTGGGAAAGGATACGAGAAATAATCTGTTAGATCCATTCCAAAAACTGCTTGACATGATATATACGGAAGTAGCATAAAAATATGATTCCAAGTCCCATTAGTCGAACTAAACTTAAAAAATAATGGAGTCATTATGATACAGATCATTACAATTAATACTGGAAATGATGTTTTCATTTTTGCCGATAATAACAAAGTAATGGAAATCATTCCAAACATAACTAAGTATAATGTTATAACACAGACAAGCGTTGCTGATAAAAATGTTAATGCATACGGAGTTGTTGAATTCATAATTTGTATCGGTAAATCCCAACCCTCTATTCCAAATGATAACAAAATAAAACCTAAACCTAACGTAAGATTTATTGTATACACGACAAGTGCATAGATAAATGAGGCTAACAATTTTGATATGATTAATTTTGATTTTCCATATCTAGAAGATAAGATGATATTATCCGCCCCTGATTGATACTCACCTGCAAACATGGGGGCAATACAAATACAAATTGCTATGATCGGAAGTGCCATGAGTTCGATACAGCTAAATACAGTCTTCCAACCTTCGTGATAACCATATTCAAAAGGTGTTGATACTTCCTTGTTTTTTTCAATCCAAAATTCTTTTTCCTGATCTGAATAATTCCAATCCTCATAATTAGCATTTAATAGCTTCGATACTTTTTTATCTCTTTGCAGATAAAAGTCAGCCCCATTTTCTATGGTTAATTTTTCGATTTCCGAAAGGGAATGACCAGTGATTTTCTCATTTATATAATTATTATTAATAAATCTTAAATAGGAGACCTTAGGTGCTACATCTTTAATAAAAGTTGAGTTATTCAACTCTTTTCTCCCATCATTTATAACTAGATTATCTGGATTATCAAACAGCTCTTGATACTGTACAATATCCTCCATAATCCTTTCTTCTGTTAAAACACCTACAAGTTCTCCCTGTAGCTGTTTTTCTAATTCAATACCAGAGAATCCTCTTTCCTGATTCCCTTCTTTATCAAATGATATAAATTGTGTCACTGGTGATATAAAAAGCATAGCTGTTAAAACTAAACTTCCTAAAACAACAATGATATTTAATTTTTTCCTCATAAGTTTTTTAAGCTCAAATACTAATAAATCCTTCATCCTACCCCTCCTATATATAAACCTAAAATCACTTTGGCTACCTTGTCGCAACACTAAAACTTCAAATACTTTGATACAAAAATATTCTATAATCGTAGTAAATTATTTACGATACAAAATCAACTTCCATTAATTTATAATGAGATCATATCGTCAAAATGATATAAAAATAAATCTTCAAGTGTTGGCTCGACATTAATGGCAGTTTCACTCGGTTTTGTATCACTTACAATGCGAAGTGAAACCTCATTATTGCTGTTATGTTGTAAATTCACAACACGATACTCACTACTAACAAGATCTACTCTATCTTTTGGCACCACACATTTCCATACCTTATTTTCTATTTCCTTAGTTACACCCGCACTTGGACTATTAATAATGATTTGTCCACCCTTCATCATCAGTACCGTATCCGCAATATACTCAATATCGGAAACAATATGTGTTGAAAGAATTACAACCTTATCTTTTGAAAAATTAGAAATTAAATTTCTAAAACGTATACGTTCCTTAGGGTCTAACCCCGCCGTCGGCTCATCTAACACTAAAATTTTAGGGTCATTTAATACCGCTTGTGCAATACCTAATCGTTGTTTCATTCCACCTGAAAAAGTCCCAATTCTTTTATTAGCCACATCTGATAACCCAACCAATTCCAAAAGTTCTTTTGTTCTTAACTTTGCACGTTGCTTGTTTATTCCTTTTAAAGCTGCCACATAGTACATGAACTCCTTCGCTGTAAAATCAGGATAATAGCCAAAATCTTGAGGAAGATATCCAATCAGCTTACGATATTTTTCCCCCATCGTATTTATGCTACAGCCATCTAGTACGATATCTCCACCTGTTGGATTAAGAACCCCACATATCATTCTCATGAGCGTTGTTTTTCCAGCTCCATTAGCCCCAAGTAACCCATAAACGCCTGGTTGTAACGTCAGACTCATACATTGAACCGCAACTTTGTTTTTAAATTGTTTTGTTAATCGATCAAACTTCAATTCCATACTAAACCTCCTAAATGTAAGTTAAATTCATATAGTCCTCTTGTTTATGACAACTCTTAACTAACTTGTAACTCTGTCTGTATACGCCAATGATGGCAATAATAAGCATCACATTCCAAATCCATAATGACGATGCAAGATATAACTTAGGCAAAAATGCTGTAGCCATCGAAACACCTACCATGATAAAAATACCTAAAGCAAAACAATAGTAATTACACTCTTTGTTTTTAAATCGATTTAGCAACCACAAACAGCCAAAACAAGTGACCATAAACGGCACACAGATATATACAAATACAGTATAAAACTGAAGTGATGTGTTAGCCCCTATAATAAGACATAAACTAGTGATACTCAAAATATCTATGAGTCCCAAAATACTAATTCGCGACATCATGAGCTGCTTCAATGTGTAGGGTGTGGATAACTCAATTTCCATGGTTCCATATGTGTAAGTTCTTGATAACTCCGCCATTCCAGCTAAGAAAATTAAAGGTGCGATTGACGAAATCCAACTAATTGCTTGTACTGAGGCTGGATCATAATAAAGTTTTAACCCACAAAACAATAAAATAATAAATTGAATGAGCCAAACCTTTTTACGAATAAATCCGAATTGTTGAAAATAAAACTCCCAAAACGTTAAGCCACTATCCTCGGTTTCAATTACGATCTGACGGGCCTTCCTAATGGTGTCTTGAAGATGAACAGGATTAGCTTTAGGCACATCAGTGTATAGTTGATGTAAATTATGCTCTAAATCTTTCTTCAATAGAATCACTCCCATTTAATTGACTTTTAATTGTTGCTAACGCTAAATTTATCTTATACCGAACTGAAAAACGTGATTTATTAGTCACAACGGCAATTTCATTGACTTGTAAATCATGAGCATACCTTAAAACGATCACTTCCTGTTGGTCCTTTGGAAGTTGGTTAACAAGCTGTTCAAGTGTTATTTTATCTGTAATCTGATTCATTTCTTTTTGTGCAGAACAATCTATTAGTTCTTCTATTGATTCCAAATAGTGTGGTTTACTTTTTTTATTCCAATTAATACAGAGATTTTTAGCTATAGTATACAGAAATGCTCGTGGCTTCCCCCTATCTGAATAAGTATTAATATTACGTAAAAAACTTAAGAAAACTTCCTGGGTAATGTCTTGTGCATCAACACTGCCACCGACTTTCCAATAACAATATTTATAAATCGCATCGTAATTTTCACTCACCATTTGTTCTGCTAAATCAGCATCACCATTTTTAATTTCCCTAATAGGGGTCCCTATCACGTCATCACCTCCTCATCATGTATAACAATTCTAAAAACATAAATGTGCAAAAATAATTCAAATTTTATAAAAAAAGGGGGTGTCTCAAATTAGACACTCCCTTTAAAACCATTTATACTGATTTTTTCTTCTTACACTTTTGCATTGGCAACTCTTCATAAGTTTTTCTGATAAAATCACCTAAAAATTCTTTGTCATCAAAATTCTCAATTAAAAAGTGAGGTTTAGCATTGGGATACGGTGAAGCCTCTTCTACCTCAACCAATAGCTCTTCACCTATTTTTGTTTTTTTTATAAATAGTTGATTTTCACAAATCAGCCCGATAAACTTTCCCTCACAATACACACCGTATTCTCCAAACATCTTTTTAAACGAAATATCCCCTGAATAACTCATTTGCCCACATACATATTCAACAAATTCTATTGTCGATGCCATCCATTATCCCCCACACAATTTCATTTATCATTTACTAATTATTCGGTAAAATAACTATCGGCTTTTTCTTTTTATCCTCATGATACTTATAAAAACAAGCCAAGATACTAATTAACGTGACACTCGTAATCGAGAATCCAATTTCAAATCCTGGTGACTTATACTCAAGTGATAAGTTATACGTTCCCGGAGTCGGTAATAACACTGCAACAAACCCATTATTGACCTCATATACAGGTAACTGCTCACCATTTCCATACGCCTTCCATCCCTTATCATAAGGAATCGAGAACGTAATCAAAGCAGGCTCAATCACCGTAATATTACTATGAACATAATTCTCACTATACTCAACCTGTCTAACAGAATTGGATTGACGATAATTAACTGCCTGATAATAATTCAATTCACTCGGATTTTTTGGTAACAATGACAAATCATAAGCTTCAAGTTTAATTTTAGTCGATAAATCCGCCACCTGATCGGCATCCAGTATCAAACAATTTAAGAATAAATATTGTTTTTGTTCTCGCGATAAAGCGTCAAACTCGGTATCTAAAATATAATACTTTTGGCGAGACCCCACAGGTATAAAATATGTATTCTTGTAAATTGTAATGTCTTCAATACGATCATAATACTCATAACCAGGTAAAGCCGTTTCATAGTCCGGTGTAAAATAATATTTCGCTGATAGCGCCGATGTAATCATGTAATCATTACTTGAAACTCTGACCCCTTCATCATAATTATTAGCAAGCAACCAAGACATATCTTTTTTATAATAGGCACTTCCATTCGCAACCGAGAATCCATTATAACCTCTGAATATGGGTTCATTATATTGTGTTTCATAACGACTAATAATACGATAGAAATCCTCATCAATCGTTTGAATATAATCAGCAACCGCATACGTTTGATTTCCGATATAATCTTCAACTTCAAGATAATTTACTATATTTGATATATTTTCACCATTCGATTCAAAATAAGTATACGAAACTAAAATACACTCGACTATCACAATGGTAAAAATCGCCTTATGCTTAAGCTTTGCCTCATTCAACTCATCTTCTTTTAAGACAAAACGATACACACGAACAAATAAGATCATAATCAATAAAATCATTAAGTACGGTGATAAAGCAACCAATTGGTTTACTATGATATCAAATGTCAAATCCGAGAGTACTAAATTCGCAACGCTGATTTCATAATAGAACGTAATCCCCATAATGAACAATAATAAGACCCCATAAACATTAGACGTTATCTTTAGTAGTTTCATATCTATTTTCTCTAAATAACTTAAGGTATACGCAATCATTAGGGTATTAAATAAGATAAGTAAAATTGAAATACTATTCGAATTAAACGTCGTCAAAGCTGACACATTCATAAACTTAATACATGGCATAAATAAGACCACCAGAACTGTCGTAATATATCCTATTGTTGTTATTACACGAACATTTTTCGTCACCATTTTAATAAATTGTGGCACTAACATAATCACAAGTAATGATTGGTACAATGAAATCTGACTCATTGATTGTTCAACAAAACTCACTCTTCCATTGAACGTTTCATGTAAAGGTGGGAATAGACCTCTAAATCCTAATGCTAGTAAACTTGTTAAACTAAATTCCCCATTTAATTGTAATGAAAATCCATCAAATGCTAATAGAATTGGCAGAATACAGATCATATTAACACCTATGATAATAATAACAGCTAACAACAATTGTTTAAGATCTTTCAACACTTCAATTTTATTATCATGGTGAATCGCATATAAACGAATGATAATATATCCTATTAAAAACGGTAAGAATATGATAGTGAATGCAAAATGGGATAATACCAACAATGAGAAGGCAGCAACTAAATATCGTTTTTTCGAGTTCGTTAATAATTTTTCAACGCCATATAACACCAATGGCACAAAAATAAGTAACTCGATTGTGTTGACCTCGTTTAAGTTAGTTAAAAACCACCCATTAAAAATATAAATGATACTTGCAATAGCCACTGTTTGTTTGGAGAACCATTTCGTTTGCTTCATATACAAATACAAAGCGCCACTTGCCAAAACAGTTTTTAAAAGCAATAATGGCAAAAATAAATACGGGAGCGTACTCGCTGAAAAGAATAAGGTCATTAAAAAGAACGGATTATAAATTGAATAAATACTCTGTGTCCCTAAAAAATTTCCCCCTAAGAAAAAGTTCCAAGACCACATCGGCAATTCTTGTTGCAACAAAAGATCATGTGCATTCGTATAAATTGATAAGTAATTATTCACATATTCTTGCGATATTGAGTATATAAAATCTCCTGAGAAAATATATCCAAAGAAGATCATAACAAACATAATGACTATATATTTTAAAGCTTTCCCAAACACTTCTGAATTCTTTAACATAGCACCCCACCTTAATTTCAATCTATCACTTTGAGACATCATACTATTTTCCATTTTACCATAATTTTACCGCTAATTTATAAAAAATAATACGGTGTTATCTTTTTATTTTACCATAGACCCAACTCTCTTCCAAAACAGGCAAAATCCCCTATATAAACTAAATTAATACCTTTAATTTTTCAAACGTAGTTAACCATGATATACTATATTTAACAGTCCATCCTCATCAAATGAGCGCATCAAATGCTCTAAATCCACTTAAATAAAAGCAGGTGAAAATAATGCAAAGATATAATATTATAACCGAAAAATTCCCACGTGAAATTGTCTTATTAAAAGGTCGCCCCTGTTCATACGGTAAGTGCACATTTTGTGATTATATTGAAGATAATTCCACAAATGCACAGCTCATGAATGAATTAAATCGCGATGTTCTATCAAATGTCAAAGGTTTATATGACACATTTGAAGTCATCAACTCTGGTAACATTTTTGATTTACCAAAAGAAACGCAAACCATGATTAAAGAAACCATTGATACACACAATTTCAAAAAACTTCATGTTGAGTCTCACTGGATTTTTAGAAATCATATCAATCGTATTCGTGAACAATACGGTATTGATTTAATGGTGAAAACAGGTGTTGAAACATTTGATTTCGATTTCCGTGAAAAAGTCCTTAAAAAGGGAGCACCTTTTGAAACAGTAGCAGAATTAAAACAATACTTCGATTCTCCTTGTATTATGGTCGGAATCAAAGGTCAAACAAAAGACATGATTAAGAAAGATATTGATATTATTTTAAACAACTTTGAGCATGCCACGGTTAATGTTTATTGTGAAAATACAACAATCATCAAACCTGATCCACTTCTAAAAGAATGGTTCTACGACGAATATGCCTGGCTAGATAACGAAAAAACAGTCGAAGTGCTTTGGAATAATACTGATTTCGGCGTTGGTGATTAAAAAGAGGTTAGCCCCTTTCGGGACTAACCTCTTTCCTTATACTTTCCAATACGTTGCGCCATCAGCCGATCGCTCTAAAAAACCAAAATCGAATAAATCACGTCTCATCGTCACATAATCCTCAAACTCAACCCGCTGTTGGATAATCTGATTAATTTCACTTTCTGTATATTCCTTATCAAATTCAAAGAAACGACTCACATAAGTTAAGACAATATTTTTATCTGATAATTTAACCGGATACTTCTCAACTTGCCCTTCCATATTCAAAAAGGTATCTTCTTGATGATTCTTTCGAATGTAAATAGACCCCTTATCTGTAAATTCAAAACCAATTTTTTTCAACATCTCTACATTTCCATCCATCATAATATCTTTATTTTTATACTTCATTTTCACGTAATTAATCAGTCTTAATTTCGTACAACAATTATCGTCAAAAGCAATTAACTTTCGCACAACCACTTCTGCTGATATCTCTACAAAGATTAGCCCCTGGATAGCAATATCGTTTGTATATCCGTATACCACATGCTTATGAGTTGAGCACGCCATTAAAACAT
The DNA here is from genome assembly GCA_051646305.1 of Turicibacter sp. Lineage (GTDB taxonomy): Bacteria > Bacillota_I > Bacilli_A > MOL361 > Turicibacteraceae > Turicibacter. Next base: position 12,201 of record JBOFCV010000175.1, on the reverse strand, counting down.
TTAAATCTTCGTAATCCTGATTATGATTAATAAACCAATCTGGATTAATATCTGTATCTTTTATAAATAGAAATGCCACAATATTCGCCTCCCCCAAAAACGTTTTAACCATATTATACCACAAATATATGTATGAATCGCAAAAAAAACAACTCACATTACATGAGTTGTTCTAAAATCTGCTTATATATTTAATGGCTTAATTTTTTTCATTAAGTAAATAAATGGCGTATCTAGAATACTCAATAATCCCTTAATGAAATAGGTCACCACATAAATTTCTAATGCAACATCTAATGGCCAAATTCCAAATATGACGACAATTGCTGTAAATGTTGTGGTATCAATAACTTGAGAAAATAAAGTACTCCCGTTGTTACGTAACCAAAGCCATTTATCGCCTGGGAATCGTTCTTTAATTTTGTGATAAATCACAACATCTATGTTTTGAGAGATAATAAATGATGATAATCCCGCTAGTGTAAAGACTGGCAATGCTATTCCGAATAACCCTTCCATATGTGGTTGCGCCCAATCTTCAGGATGTGGTGCAAACATTAATGAGAACTGAGTCACAATTAAAAATGATAATTGCATAAAGAAGCCAAGGTAAACAGCTGTTTTAGCCGCCTTTTTCCCATAATTTTCACTTAAAATATCTGTGGCTAAGAATATTCCACTAAACATAGTATTTCCAAGTGATGTTGTTAACCCAAAGATAGTAGTTACTTTTGCTACTTGAATATTTGCCGCAATAACACTCATTACAATGTATGCATACAATCCTTTACGACCAAATAATTTGTAACTAAGCGCAACTAATCCAAAGTTGGCTAACACAAAACATAAAGCAATAATTTCATTTGACACGAAAACTCCTCCTTGAATCAATCCAAATTAACATTTTTCTTTCTTTTAGATTTACCCCTAAACCTAAAAAAATATTAATTTGAACTCATCATTTTTTATTTGATAACAATAAAAAAACTCCCTCTAATAAAATAAGGAGCAGAAAAGTCAATGAAGTTAATAAACACGCGGCACGACAAAAAAAGCCTAATGTTCATTAAACTAGACCTCCTATTTTTGATAACGCTGGATTCTGCCAACAGCATGAGGATTTTATTTTGTTATACCTGGTTATTATATCACTTCTCACTTCAAATTTAAACATCTAGATAAATTTTAGTAAAATATGGGCTGAGGAAACATTTTCAACAAACTTTATACTGATATTAATATCTATTTATATTATAATCGTCTTATATACAAATGAATACACTTGGAGGAAGTTTTAATATGTCTAATCACACGGTTCCACATTTAAATGGATTCCATATTAACTTTGAGCTTTTAACACAAAAATTAAAAGAAATTGCACATGAAAAAGGAATGACTCAAGCACAGTTGGCTGAAGGTATTACCCCTCGCGATCATTTAAATAAAATATTAAATGGAAAAAGAAATCCTAGTTTAGAGCTGCTTTATCAATTATGTAATAAACTTCATGTTGATATGAAAGTTTTAATTGAGCAATGTTATTTTAAAAATTATGAAGAAACAACTGAAATTTTTCATGAAATGAAAAAATGTGTAACAAGAGGAAATTATGATGGACTAGAGGAGTTAGTCAATCAATATGCAGATTATGAAGACTTCCAATTTGGAATTGGAAAACAATTTTATCTTCATCAAAAAGGTGCAATTTTATTAAAAAAATATCATAAATATGAGGAAGCATTGGAGATGCTTCATGCAGCACTTGATATCTTCACCCCAGAGGATGCAACAGTCTTTAAAACAACAAAAATATATACTGTTGACGACATGGCTATAAATACCTATATCGCAATTTGTCTTTTTCATCTCAACAAACGTGATGAAGCGATTAAGTTAATTGAGAATTCTATTTATAATCGACTCTCTGTCTATGAAAGTCAAGAAACTAGACTCCAATTACGCGCATTTTACTACCTTGCTTATTTTCAATTTGAAATGGGTAACTATGAAAAAGCACTAGAAGTTGCAACTGAAGGAATTTTACGTGGTCGTTGCAAGTTTATATATATTTATTTAGGCGATTTAAATGTTATAAAAGGAAAATGCTACTACCATTTAGGTAATAACGAATCTGCTAGTTACCATTTCAAACGTGCACTTGAATTTTTCCAGCTATTCGGTTTAGAGCGATTTACAGTTATTCTTCAAGATTACTTAAAAGAAATAAATTTTGATATCGACTTTACTGTTATAACAGTAACTCGTCCCAATGTATAAGAAAAAACACCAAAGTGGTGTTTTCCCTCTTTTATAAGATAAGTCATCCCGAATATCTTACCTTTATTTCATTATACCTTTCCACAATACAAAATAAAAGTGTGCATTCGCACACTTTTATTTTGTACTAATCATCAGTCCAAAAACAACTTCAAGTATGTGGAATACTCCTAAAATCTCCAGTTTTTTAACTATCTAAATAACATTTTATGAAATTTAAACTATCGTATATAAGCTTCACTTTGTTCATCGTGCAGCTTACTCATAAAAAAAGAGCCCAAAATGGGCTCTTTTTTTATTATTCTACTGTAACTGATTTAGCTAAGTTACGTGGTTTATCAATATCAAATCCACGTTGTAACGCTGCATAATATGAAATTAATTGCGTTGGAACAACTGTTACTAATGGTGTTAATAATGGATGTACATCATCAATAACGATTTGATCTGTTTCTGAGCTTAATGATTTTAATGAAATAATCACTGTATTAGCTCCACGTGCTTTTACTTCTTTAATATTTGAACGTGTATTTAAGTTCACACTTTCTTGAGAAATAATTCCGATAACTGGTGTTCCTTTTTCAATTAACGCAATTGTTCCATGTTTTAATTCTCCAGCTGCGAATCCTTCTGTTTGAATATATGAAATCTCTTTTAATTTTAATGATGCTTCTAACGCAACATAGAAATCAACATGACGTCCAATATAGAAACAGTTACGAGCTGTTAAATATTCTTTCGCAATTTCTTCAAATTGTTCTTTATCATCCGTGATACTTTCCATCACGTTTGCTACAATCGCTAATTCACGTGCTAATTCTTTTCCTGGCATCCCAGCAAGTTTAGCTGCTAATACGGCTTGAACTGCGATTTGCGCTGTATAAGCTTTTGTTGAAGCGACGGCAATTTCAGGTCCTGCATATAATAATAAGGTGAAATCTGCTTCACGTGATAACGTTGAACCAGGCACATTTGTAATTGTTAATGATTGATAACCTAATTTTTTAATTTTAACTAATACCGCACGGCTATCTGCAGTTTCTCCTGATTGAGAAATGAAGATAAATAGTGGTTTTTTACTTAAAACGGGTGTATTGTAAACAAACTCAGATGCGATATGAACTTCAGTTGGAATTCCAGCTAATTGTTCAAACATTTGCTTTCCAACAAATCCTGCATGCATACTTGTTCCAGCTGCCACAATGTATAAACGATCTGCATCTTTAACTGCTTTAATGATGGCTTCATCAATTTTGATTTCACCTTCCTCAAAATATTGTTCAGCAATACGACGAATAACATAAGGTTGCTCATCGATTTCTTTTAACATATAGTGAGGATAAGTTCCTTTTTCAATGTCTGATGCATCTAATTCTGCCGTATAAGGATCACGTTTAATTTTAACACCTAATAAGTTATAGATTGTAACACCTTCGCGCGTTAATTTAATGAATTCTTCATCTTCAATTTCACAGAATTGATTGGTACATTGTAACATTGCCATCGCGTCTGATCCGATTAAATTAAATCCTTCACCTAAACCAATTAGCATGGGTGATTTATTTTTTGCCGCATATAAAACATCTGGATTCTGCGCATCTAAAATTCCTAATGCATAAGACCCATGTAATAAACTCATCACGTGACGAATCGCTAAATCAACATCTTCTTTTTCATCTACGAATTTTTCGATTAAAGCAACAATGACTTCAGTATCTGTGTCTGAAATAAAGTTGTAACCAGGTAAGAATTTTGAACGTAATTCTTGTTCATTTTCAATAACACCATTATGAACAATCGTAAAACGTCCTGATTTTGATTGATGAGGATGTGAATTACGTTGATTTGGCGCACCATGAGTCGCCCAACGTGTATGTCCAATTCCCATTGAAGATTGTACAGACTCGTCTACAACTGTGCGTAAGTGAGCAATACGTCCTTTATCTTTAAAAACATGAACACCATTTTCATTAACCACAGCAATACCTGCTGAATCATATCCACGGTACTCTAATTTTTCTAAACCTACTAATAAAATATCCTTAACATCTTGATTTCCAATATATCCAACAATTCCACACATATTAAATAACAACTCCTTCTAAAATAGTTTATCCTTAGAAGTTGCTTCCTATTTACCATTTCCTCAATTTTGTACTAAAAGTTACCTCTTAGTTTTGTTTGAGAACTACGACTGTGGTATCCAGCCGGAAGGTATCCGCCGAAAAATCGATAAACCTTCTCCTCGTCGACTATGTCAAATAGTCCTGGCGCTTTATGAATAAATGTCTTTTTACTAACTCAATCCCCCTTTGTATTTAGAAGCAACATTTCCATTATATCATATGTTTCATAATTTGAAACGTTAATCCTAATATATCCAATTAAAAACCCTCTGGCTATCCTAAGATAACTAGAGGGTCAATCATATAATTAACGTAATTCTTGTTCAACTACGTTTAAAATTTTATTAACATGTGCTTCACATAATTCTTGTGTTTCTGCCTCAACCATCACTCGAACTAATGGTTCAGTTCCGGATGGGCGAACAAGAACACGTCCACGTCCATTCATTTCTGCTTCAACTTCCGCGATAACAGCTAAAATTGCTTCGTTTGTCATCATAGCTTTTTTATCTTCTACACGAAGATTTTTTAATAATTGTGGATATTTTTTCATATCTTTAGCTAAGTCTGCTAAAGATGTTTGTTTTTCGGCAACGATTTTAGCTAATTGAACTGCACTTAACATTCCATCACCCGTTGTCCCATAATCTAAGAAGATTAAATGACCTGATTGTTCTCCACCGAAATTATATCCATTTTTAAGCATTTCCTCTAATACGTAACGATCCCCAACTGCAGTTTGAACACTTTCTAATCCAAACTCTTTAACGCCGTTATAAAAACCTAAATTACTCATAACAGTAGAAACAACTGTTCCTTTATTTAACAATCCATTTTCATTTAAATAACGTCCCACAATAAACATGATATGATCGCCATCAATTATATTTCCCAGGCTATCAACTGCAATTAAACGATCACAGTCACCATCGAATGCAAATCCTAAGTCTGCATTGTGTTTAACAACTTCTTTTGCTAGATTTTCAGGATGTGTTGACCCGCAATTATCATTGATATTAACGCCATCTGGATTAGCTGAAATTGTTACAATATCAGCGTCTAATGCTGCAAATAATTGAGCTGCTAGTGATGATGATGCACCATTTGCACAGTCTAAGACAACTTTTAGATCCGTTAATTTTGTTCCACCAACTGTACCTTTAACAAAGTTAACATATTTTTGAGATCCCATTTGGAAATCTTCAATACGTCCGATTTCTCCTGCGATTGGACGAGGTAAATTATCCTCTGTGTCAATCATTAATTCAATTTCATTTTCTTCATCATCACTTAATTTATATCCATTATGGCTGAAAATTTTAATTCCATTATCTTGTACTGGATTATGTGATGCTGAAATCATGATTCCTGCTTCAACTTCTAAATGTTTTGTTAAATAGGCAACACCTGGGGTTGTAATAACTCCTAATGTTAATACATCTGCACCAGATGAAACTAATCCAGCAATCAATGCATTTTCTAACAATTCACCAGAAATACGTGTGTCGCGTCCAATTAAAACTTTAGGACGCGTGTTTTTTGATTTTAAATGATGACCTAAAATACGTCCAAGCTTCATTGTGAATTCAGGTGTTAGTTCTGTATTAGCAACCCCTCTTATTCCGTCAGTTCCAAAATATTTACCCATTTATATTACCTCACTTTATTCTGTAATAATGATACTAACTTTTGTTTTATTAGATTCAACAATAACTCCCACTGGAGATTCAATTGTAATTGGGATCTCATGTTCACCAATCCCATAACCCATTAAATCAATATAGACTTTTATATCATCATTTGATATTTCTTTTAACCTATTAGACGAACCCTTAAGTGTAAGATTCAAAGTAGCATCTTCTAGTGATTTTGCTTTTATTCGAAGAGAAGCCTCTAAATTTTTATAATCCACGGCAACACTTTCAAGCTCTTTTGATTGTGTCTCTTCAAAAACAACATGAACTTTTACTGTATCAGTATCCATTTTATGAATATTTTCAGGTTTATCTAATTTTACCATTAATTCTTGATTATCGTCTAGTTGATATAGGTCAACTTGAATCTTTAACGTTTCAAATGTATCTAGTTGAGCTGGCTCACCATAAATTTTAACTTCGGATGGTGTTAGAGAAATACTACTTACACTGTATCCATCTGGTGCGTTTCCTGTCACAATAGCCTCGATTGGGATGACCTTACTTGGACTTGAAACAAGGACTGAAGCACGTACTTTATCTGGCTTAATTTCGATATCTAATTTATTACCATTCTTATCATAAGCAAAAACAGGTGCTTCATAATCTGTTAATTTTGATAAATCTGAGACGTCGATTATTGCCTTAACGATGGCTACTTCATCTACAACAGCCTGCGGGCCTTTAATTTTAACTGTGTCTAATGCTAATTGTGGTTCACTCAAAACATACATATCATCAATCTGATCTAAGTTAACAAAGTCAGATTTAATTTTCTTATCTGTCTCAGTTAACTCCATAATATTAACAACAATTGTACTTGGATCTATTTTAACATCTATCTTATCACCAAGTTTACTATATTCTAGATTCACCTTATGCGTACCAGGTGGTAAATCAGACAAATCTGCAAAAATTTCGAAATTACCTTTTGTCTTGGCAATATCTACTTGGTTCTTTTCACCTACTAAAGTAACATCTACTGTATCAGGTAATCCCTCTATAACCATGCGCTCTTTATCATACGTAGAGACTAAAGCATATCCATTTATATCAACAGAATAGCGTTCTTTTATACTCGGAGCATAACGGGCAGTTGTTGCTAATGCAACAGCCATAATAAGTGCTAAAAGTTTCATTAATCGTTCGTCACGTAAAAAAGACTCATAAATATGATCTAAACTATCAAACTTTAGAAACTTAGATAACAGACTCGGATTAGAAATTAATCCCCATATTTTCTTAAAAAATAAAGATACCTTTTTAAATAATTTTTCTGTATCTTTTGCAGTCTCAATTGCAATTTGTTTTGCAATTTCATTTGAATCAATTTGTTTTAGTTTTTCATTTTTTTTACTATTAACATCATTTGACTTTTTGAAAAATATTTTTTTCATTCACGCCACCACCTTCTAGCCCCTTATGCTAGGTACTGTTTCAAATCTTTATAGAATAAATCAATATGATCGTAAACCTTTAATTCACCTTTGTATGCAATTGAAAAACGTCCAGTTTCTTCAGAGACAACAATTGTTATACTATCAGAAATCTCACTAATCCCTATCGCAGCTCGATGACGTGTCCCAAACTGTTTAGAAATATCTTCTCTACGAGTAGAGGGTAAATACGCTCCTGCACAATATAACATTTCATCTCTAATTATGACTGCACCATCATGTAAAGGTGTTGTTGGCACAAACAACGTAGTTAATAATTCCTGTGAAATAGATCCCCCTATTATTGTCGATGGTGTAATAAATTCATCTAGTTTTACGCCACGTTCAATTACAATAAGTGCACCAATACGACGCTTCGCTAAGAACTCAATTGAATTTTTCAAGATTTCAACAATATCATTATTTTTTCCTGATATTTTCTCTCGAGTCAACATACTATTACGCCCAATTTGTTCAAGACCACTTCGAATTTCAGGCTGAAAAATAATTATTATTGCAAGCAATCCCCAATCAATAACATTACCAATCAATGAATTAAGCGTATATAAATCAAATACTTGACTAATTAAATCTATTATATAAATCAGTACGACACCTTTTAATATTTGAACGGCTCGTACATTTGATTTAATTAATTTTAATATATAGTAGAGTATTAACCAAACAAAATAAACATCTAAACCAATTAGTATAATATTAAAAAAAGTAAAATTTTCAATCGTATTAATCAAGTTTCCTGCCTCCCTTTTTACAACATTTTAATTATAACATATTAAAATAAAATATAAATCGATACATGTAAAATTAAACAACTATTTCATAATTTTTTCCAAATCAATTTCTTACTTATATAAGTATAATGTGTGATTAAAAACAAATTATGATAAGAATGAAAATTTATATTAATATAATAAAAAAAGACCTTAAAACATAAAGTTTTAAGGTCTAAAGTTAATTAATTTAATTAAACTAATTCGATAACAACCATATCAGCTGCATCCCCACGACGAGGTCCAACTTTCATGATACGAGTGTATCCTCCGTTACGCTCAGTATAGCGTGGAGCGATATCTGAGAATAATTTTTGAACTGCAGTTGCTCCAGTTTCATCGTTTGCGATTTCTGCGCGTACATACGCAGCTGCTTGACGACGAGCATGTAAGTCTCCGCGTTTACCTAAAGTGATTAACTTCTCAACTACTGAACGTAATTCTTTAGCACGAGCCTCCGTAGTAACGATGCGCTCGTTGATAATTAAGTCAGTTGATAGGTCACGTAACATTGCTTTACGTTGATGACTAAGACGTCCTAATTTTCTGTAAGCCACTTAAAATTCCTCCTTCCATTTGTTAATGGAATAATACCATTTAAGAAATAAATAATCTATTATTTTGTGCAACCTAGGCTTAATCCAAGATCTTCAAGTTTATCCTTGACTTCTTTTAAAGATTTTTTACCTAAGTTACGAACTTTCATCATATCTTCTTCAGAATGACGAGCTAATTCTTCTACAGTATTAATTCCAGCACGACGTAAACAATTATAAGAACGAACTGATAAGTCTAATTCTTCGATTGGCATTTCTAAAACTTTGTTTTTCTCTTCGTCTTCACGTTCAACAATGAATGATGCAAGTTGCCCTGCTTCATTTAAGTTAACAAGAATATTGAAGTGTTCCACAATAATTTTAGAAGCTAATGAGATAGCCTCTTGCGGATTAATACTTCCGTTAGTCCAAACTTCTAATGTTAATTTATCATATGATGCATCTTGACCCACACGAGTCTTTTCAACATCATATGATACACGAGTAACAGGTGTGTAAATTGAGTCGATAGCAATTTCTTCTGCATCTTCAAGTAATTTCTTGTTATCCTCAGCTCCAACATACCCATTACCACGACGAGCCTTCATAGTCATTCGTAAATGACCACCGTGTGATAATGTAGCGATATGTAAATCTGGATTAACAATACGTACTTCATCATCACATTCGATGTCAGCAGCAGTAATTGCACCTTCACGTTTTACATCAATACGTAGTTCTTTAACGTCTTCTGTATCGATAGATAAAATTAAATTTTTAAGATTTAAGATGATTTGAGTAACATCTTCTAACACACCATCAATGGCAGTGAACTCATGTTGAACACCGTCTATAGTAATTGAAGTTACTGCAGCTCCAGGAAGTGATGATAGTAATACACGACGTAAGGAATTCCCTAACGTAGTACCATATCCACGTTTTAGAGGCTCAATAACAAATTTCCCATAGAATTCATCTTTGATGTATTCTTCAACTTCAATTCTTGGTTTTTCGATTTCTAACATCGATTTCCCTCCTCAGGATCGCTTAATAGTAGGTACTACTTTCAAATTTCTTCCTGATTAACCACGTGGGTGTTTTGGTGGGCGACAACCGTTATGAGGTACTGGAGTAACGTCTTTGATAGCTGTTACATCTAATCCAGCAGCTTGTAAAGCGCGGATTGCAGCTTCACGTCCTGGACCAGGTCCTTTAACAGTAACGTCACAACCTTTCATACCATTATCCATTGCAGCTTTAGCAGCAGCTTCTGCAGCCATTTGAGCAGCAAATGGAGTTGACTTACGAGATCCTTTGAATCCTAATGCTCCAGCACTTGACCAAGCAATAGCATTTCCATGAGGATCAGTGATCGTAACAATTGTATTATTGAAAGTCGAGTGGATATGTGCTACACCAGTAGCAATATTCTTTTTAACACGACGTTTACGAGTAACTTGTTTACGTGCCATTTTATTGACCCTCCTTACTATTTCTTCTTGTTAGCAACTGTCTTACGTGGACCTTTACGAGTACGTGAGTTATTTTTAGTATTTTGCCCACGAACTGGTAAACTTCTACGATGACGCATTCCGCGGAATGTTCCGATTTCCATTAAACGTTTGATGTTTAATGAAACTTCACGTCTTAAGTCACCTTCAACTTTGATTTTATCGATTTCTAAACGGATACGGTTTAACTCATCTTCAGTTAAATCGCGTACACGAGTATCTTCAGATACGCCAGCAGCAGCTAAGATTTCTTGCGCTGATGGTTTACCAATTCCGAATATATATGTTAATGAAATTACAACGCGTTTGTCGCGAGGAATATCAATACCAGCAATACGTGCCATAGTTTTGCACCTCCTGTAGCCTTATCCTTGTTTTTGTTTATGTTTTGGATTTTCACAAATTACCATTACTTTACCTTTACGGCGAATAACTTTACATTTATCGCAGATCGGTTTTACTGATGGTCTTACTTTCATGAATTCAACCTCCTAATTGTCAGTATATCGGAGTCTGTTATTTATGACGATATGTAATGCGCCCACGTGTTAAATCATAAGGAGATAATTCTACTGTTACTTTATCACCTGGTAAAATACGAATGAAATTCATACGGATTTTACCAGAAACGTGAGCTAATAATTGATGACCATTTTCTAACTCTACTTTAAACATAGCGTTTGGCAAAGTATCGATAACGGTAGCTTCAACTTCAATAACATCTTGCTTAGCCATTATTACGCCTCCTTACATTTTTATATCTTAGTTAATATTTCATATCCGTCCTCAGTAATGACAACGGTATGTTCGAAGTGTGCACATAGACTCTTATCACGAGTGACTACAGTCCAATTATCAGCTAAAGTACGAACGTATCTTTCACCGAAATTAACCATAGGCTCAATAGCTAAGGTCATACCTGCCTTCAATTTTGGTCCTCTACCAGGAGGTCCATAGTGAGGAATTGTTGGATCTTCGTGAAGATCTGCTCCAACACCATGCCCGGCATACTCACGTACAATAGTATAATTATTTGATTCTACATGAACTTGAATGGCATGAGAGATATCAGATAATTTATTGCCCGCTTTTGCATACTCAAGACCGATAAATAATGATTGTTTTGTAACATCAAGTAGATGTTGAGCTTCTTCAGTGATTGTACCAACAGGATAAGTCCATGCTGAATCACCATGATATCCATTATATTTAGCGCCAATATCGATTGAGATAATATCTCCATCTTCTAAAACGCGATTTCCTGGAATACCATGTACAAGCTCATCATTAACAGATGCACATATACTTGCAGGAAATCCATGATAACCTTTAAAAGAAGGTATCGCACCTTGACTGCGAATTACATCCTCAACAATTAAATCTAACTCTTGAGTAGTAACACCCGGTTTAATATGCTTCGCTACCTCTTGATGAGCTAGTGCAACAATTCTACCAGCTTCTCGCATAATATCAATTTCGCGTGGAGTCTTACAAATAATCATTATTTTTGTCCTCCAAGTACAGTCTCAATCTCAGCAAATACAGCATCAATTGATTGTTGACCATTAATATTAACAAGAGTACCTGTTTCAGAGTAGTAATCTAGTAATGGTTTAGTTTGATTAACGTAAACATTTAGTCGGTTAGCTACTGTTTCTTCATTATCATCTTTACGTTGATATAATTCTCCGCCACATTTATCACATGTCGTAATATCTGCAGGGGGATTGAAGATTGTATGATACGTTGCGCCACAAGTACGACAAATACGACGACCTGTTAAACGATCTTTAAGTATATCCAAATCAACATCAATATTAATTACAAAAT
>JBOFCV010000174.1:0-8099 GCA_051646305.1 Turicibacter sp. | reverse complement strand
CCAGGTGTCACTATTTCCCAAGACCCGATTTCTACCGCAGTCCACTCTTCATACTTTGGTGTTATGCTTTTAACATTCCCACGTGGATAACGTATCGCAAATGGCCCGTCTATTTGATAGGCAGTCAATAATAGATCATAGGCTTCCTTAGCATCTTTAGGCATCATGATTGTCATATTTGGAATATGACGAAGCATTGCTATATCGTATATCCCTTGATGCGTCTCACCATCAGCACCTACTATCCCTGCACGATCGACACCAAAGACAACATTCAGTTTTTGACGAGCAATATCATGATGAACCTGATCATACGCTCGTTTAAAGAAAGTTGAATAAATAGAAACGAACGGTTTCATCCCTTGAGAAGCCATTCCACCTGCCATTGTTACAGCATGCTCTTCTGCTATCCCCACATCTATCGTGCGATCAGGATAAATACTAGCATATTTAGTTAATGCAGATCCAGTCATCATAGCCGGCGTAATAACAGCAACACGTGAGTCATTCTCAGTTAATTCAATTAACCCATCACTTATTAACTTACTCCAAGATATCATGTTTTCCTTTTTTTCTTCTTCTACTTTCCCAGTATTTTTATTAAATTTCCCAATTCCGTGCCAAGTTCCTAACTTATCAGCTTCCGCAAAAGAGTAGCCCTTACCTTTAGTAGTTTTGACATGCAATAGGACGGGTCCATCTGTATATTTTTTAGCAAACGTTAAATTCTTCACTAGATCATTCATATTATGGCCGTCAATTGGACCCAAATACTTGAATCCCATCGCATCGAAGGCACTGTCTTCAATAAATAGTTGCTTGACACTATCTTTTGCACGATGCATCATTTGATTCAAAAAATTTGTATTTTTCAGCAATTCTTTCACGTGTCTTTTCGTATTAATATAAGAATCATTTGTACGGATACTTCCCAGTAGATTGTTAAGCGCTCCAACACTTGGACCAATCGCCATTTCATTGTCATTTAAAATCACAATTAATCTTTTGTTCGTATGGCCAATATGATTTAAAGCCTCATAAGCCATTCCACCCGTCATCGATCCATCACCAATGACAGCGATGACATGATAATCATCCTCTTGTAAATCCCTAGCATATGCCATCCCAACAGCAGCTGAAATAGACGTTGATGCATGTCCAGTTTCCCAACAATCATGACTAGATTCTTTTCTTTTTGGAAAGCCTGATAAACCCTTATGTTGTCTTAACGTTGAAAACTGGTCAGCTCTTCCTGTTAAAAGCTTATGAATATATGATTGATGTCCAACATCCCAAATTATTTTATCATCCGGGGTATTAAAGACTTTATGTAAAGCCACTGTCAATTCTACAACACCTAAGTTCGGAGAAAGATGTCCACCTGTTTTGGATACCGAGTCAATCAAGAAAGTTCTAAGATCTTTACATAATATTTTAAGTTGTCTATTAGATAATTTTTTTACAAACGACGGTTCTTTTATTTCTTTGATGTTATACATGCTAATCACTCCAACCTTTGTATCATGTTTAGTATTTGTATTTTTAAATAAAAATACCATCGGAATAAATTCTATTCTTAATCATATCATATTTAGCAACCGAATGACATAATTAGACGTTCAATAAGAGGTTGAAATGTATATTTACGATTAAAATTTTAAATCAATATATTTTTCCATGTAAAAAATGCGATTAATCTTAATCGCATTTTTATAACTGACGCTCTTTAATGTAGTGTGTCATTAATTTTAAGATATGAAAATCGATATCTAGCTCACTTAACAAATCCAACGCTGCCTGGATTTCATCATCAAGCATTTGTTTAGCCTCATCTAAAGAAGTTAACGAAACATACGTACTTTTACCATTCGTTACGTCACTCCCTACAACTTTCCCAAGAACTTCAGTACTTCCTTCTATGTCTAAAATATCATCTTTAATTTGGAAAGCTAATCCCAGATGATAGGCATATTGACTCAGTTTAGCTATCATCAACGGATCAAAATCTGCTAAAATAGCACCCGCTACAATCCCATATTCAATAAGTTTTCCTGTTTTATTTACATGGATGTTTTTCAATGCTTCAAGGGATACGGGTACCTCTTCTGCCCCCATATCTAACACTTGCCCTGCAACCATCCCAGTTGGTCCAGCCGCTTTTGACAATTGAAGCATTAATTCGAGTCGCTTTTCTACCGGAAGTTTCTGATCTTTTGCAATAACTTCAAATGCAAAAGTAAGTAAACTATCCCCTGCTAAAATAGCAGTTGCTTCTCCAAACACCACATGATTTGTCGGTTTCCCTCGACGCAAGGCATCATCATCCATTGCAGGCAAATCATCATGAATGAGGGAATAAGTATGAATCATTTCTAAAGCGCAAGCCACAGAATATCCCACTTCAACAGAAATATTCGCACTGTCTAATACCGCAAATATTAAAAGGGGTCTTAACCGTTTTCCCCCGACAGATAGCGAGTATCTCATTGATTCTTTCAATAGGGATGGAATTAATTCACTATCGATGACTTGCATCATATATGTTTCAAAAGGTGCTTTAGTTTGTTGAATAAATGGTGTTAATGACATATTTACACCTCCGTTACTTCAAACTCAGAGATATGACCTGAAGCATCAACAAGTTTAGCAACCTCAGCTTCAATTTTTTGAAGTTTTTGGTGACAATCATTTGAAAGTGTCATCCCTACCTTGTATAAATCAATTGAACGCTCAAGTGGGAGGTTTCCCATTTCTAGTTGTTTAACAATTTGTTCCAATTGTAATAACGCTTCATCAAAATTTAATTTTTCTTCTTTATGTTCCATTAATTAAGCTCACCCCTTTACATTCATATTTGAAGCATCGACCTCTACAACATTTGCCTTGACTAGACCATCGTCTAACTGAAACTGAATAGATTGTCCAACTTTAACATGTGAAACTGACTTTATCATTTCATTCTTCTCATTTGTTACAACAGAATATCCTTTACTCAAAATAGCCAAC
The DNA here is from genome assembly GCA_051646305.1 of Turicibacter sp. Taxonomy (GTDB): domain Bacteria; phylum Bacillota_I; class Bacilli_A; order MOL361; family Turicibacteraceae; genus Turicibacter. Next base: position 5,093 of record JBOFCV010000174.1, on the reverse strand, counting down.
GGATTTAACATTTGCAATTTCGTATTAGCAATTCCATATTTCTGTTTATTTTGAACGATATTTTGATTCATTGAAACAGTTAATTGTTGATTTAATTGAGATAAAACGTGATAATTCCGTTCAATTTTATGTATTGGATTTTCCATCACTAAACGGTGACGTAAATGCGAGATATTTTGTAGGTTCCGGTTCAAAGTGTCTTGTAAGTGATACTGAAGTTTATCACTCAGTTGGTTTACATACATTAATCTTTGCTCAAACAAAGCATTTGGATTTTTCATAATGTAATGTTGACTTAATTGAGTTAACTGCTTTTTCTTTCTCTCCAGTTGAATATTGAAGTTTTGATTTAAACGCATATTCAATTGACTGTAATGTGAGAGTACGTCAGGTAAGTTAGGAACAGCAATTTCAGCTGCACCCGTTGGTGTCGGGGCTCGGTGGTCTGCCACAAAGTCTGCAATAGTAAAATCTGTTTCATGTCCGACCGCAGAGATAATGGGAATATCAGAGTTAAAAATAGCTCTGGCAACAATTTCTTCATTAAATGACCATAGATCTTCAATAGATCCACCACCACGTCCAACAATCAATGTATCTACCAAATTCATCTCATTTGCTTGTTCAATGCAACTTACAATTGAATTTGCTGCTTTCTCTCCTTGAACTAATGCAGGATAGATATAAATCTTTGCTAGTGGATACCGTCTTTTAATCGTTGACAAAATATCCTTAATTGCAGCCCCTGTTGGAGAGGTAACAACACCGATTGCCTTAGGAAACATGGGAATAGGCTTTTTAAATTTTTGTTCAAACAAACCTTCTGCTTGAAGTTTTTGCTTTAATAGATTAAAGGCAATAAATAAATTACCTACACCATCTTCTATCATTTCTTTGACGTATAAAGAATATGAACCACCCGCTTCATATACGGCTATATTTCCTTTTACAATAACTTGCATGCCATCTTGCGGAATAAATTTAATTTGTTGCGCCGACGAAGCAAACATAACAGAACTAATCTGTGCCTCATCATCTTTTAGGGTGAAGTATAGATGACCACGCGAATGACGTTTGAAATTTGAAATTTCACCTTTCAAATGGAGATGTTGTAGGTTTTTATCATAGTCAAATTTAAGTTTAATATATTTTGTTAAGGCTTTGACGGTTAAAGGTTGTCTCTCCTCCATTAGCAATCTCCTTATGCTAATGTTTTACTAATTTGATCTAATACTTTGTTATTGAAACTTCTAGCTTTTCCGTCTCCAGTATCAGAAAAATCCTTAGTTAATTCTAATGCTTCATCAATAACAATTTTCTTTGCAGTTGTTTCTGTATACTTCATCTCAAAAGTTGCAAGACGTAAAATAGCTTTATCCACTTTATTTAAGCGTGAGATACTCCAATCGTATAAACTAGTTTCAATAATTGAGTCTAATTCTGATTGGTGAGTAAGAACACCGTCAACAAGTTCAAAATAATATGAATCTAAATTAAAATGTTTATTAAATGTATGAACATTACTTGGCATCACTTCATCTGCAACAATTTCTAACGCCTCTTCTTTTAATGATTCTACCATTGCCTCAATATTCTCAATTGCCTCTGTTCGAGTCATTTGTCCTACTTCCATTTGATATAATGTTTGTACTGCAAGTTGTCTAATAACGTGACGAATCATACAAAACCCTCTTTCTTTTCAAATCTTCTAAGTTGCTCATTTCTTATTGTATACTATTTCTATTAATTTCAACTATATATCATATCATATTTCTTTATAATTAGTAGAAAAAAATAAAAAAACCACGTAAAGTGGTTGATTTGCTATTCAAAATCGATTGATACGACGTGAACAAAAATTTCATTCGCTTTAACTGAAGTCATATGATAAATCATTTGGTGAATATTTTTTTGAATCTTTTCTGCTACTTCATTAATAGTATATCCCGCTTTAATACTAACATAAACATCAACGGTTAAACCTTCATCATTGAATTCAATTTCAATTCCATTACGATGTTTTTTACTATTAAAAGTATCAGCAATTGACTGTGAAATGCTTTCAAACATTTTTGAAACTCCTTCAATCTCAGCTGTTGCATTATGCGCAATAACCTCGAATACTTGTGAATGAATTTCAATTTTCCCAATTTCTTGAGTAGATTCTTCAACACGATAATACTTTGAAACCGCCATAAACATCCTCCTCTATTACGATGCAATTAATTATATAATACTATAGTTTGAGTTATTGTGCAATTAGTATCCATCTTAACTCATCACTTTTCAAAGATTACGATTCACTCGTAATTTTCAAGCCTTTAAGCTTACTATTTTATAAGCAACTCAACTATAAATCATAGCTAATTAAAGTTCAGAAAATTTTATAGTTAAATGTTAAAAATCAAAGAGACATCCTTTTTTTTAGGATAAGTTCTTATTATTTATTATTCTAACAGATTTATTTTAGAATAATGGTGATCTTTATTTATTTTGGTGACGTGTTTGAATATATTTGGCTACCGCATCCTCATTATGATGAGCTATAACACCCGTTGCTATTTTTTTAATCGATTCAACGGCATTTGCTGTTGCATAACATTCATCTGCTAATTCAAACATTGGAAGGTCATTTAAATTATCACCAAAAACAACTATTTTATCATAGTTCGCATACTTTGATAACGCCTTAATTCCATTAGCTTTAGAGGCGTTAGCACTATATAACTCCATATATCCAAAGCCTTCTTGTCGTGTTGAGTAATACGTTACGGTTATCCCCTCAATGTCTTGAATTATCTCAGCTGCTGCTTTTATTTTATCAAATTTATCAAAAACTAACATATTTACAATTTCAGACCCGCTTATAGCATCTTCAAATGAAGACACTTTTTTAAACGTCTTAAGTGGTTTATCACTTCTAACTTTATAAAATTCTTCTGTCGCTACGTTTGCAATTTGTGTATAGTACACATACAATTCATCATCTTTTATTCCATATATTAATGGATCTAACTCAAAATTAGAAAATACATTTAAAACTTGCTCCGTTACTTTTTTTTCAATATCTACTATCTCTAAATATTTTCTATGTTTTAAATCGTAAATTCCAACACCGTTCATTATGGCAATGGGCATCTCAATCTCAACACCTTCAAGCAAATCAATCACGGTAGCATGTGTTCTCGCTGTGGCAACTGTAAATTTGACACCCTTTTGAATTAAGCCATTCAAAACTTCACGTGTTACACTTGAGATTTCACTTTTTTTATTTAATAACGTACCATCTAAATCAGAAACAAACAATTCCATATCTTCACCCTTTTTCTAGTTAGTTTTTTTTATTATACCTTAGCCATAACTATTACGCAAAACCCATAGCAATTATTTTTGAAATTTTTATTTACTTCCTATTAGTAACAACGAACCGTATGATTCAAATTACTTATATTTTTGGGGGTTCGATCGAATACTAAACCTAGAGCACACTAATCACTAAATCCAAATGTATCTTAAATTTATTTACATGATTAAGACCTAGGGGTTTATGCCTTTTAGTACATAAAAAAATATTCAAATGTCTTATTTAACTCTTTAGTTACTTAATATTATTTTTAAACAGATGGCTTGATTTTTGCTTTCTTTTATAACACCGTAAAAAAACATCCGACTGTTTAAGTCAAGATGTTTTTCTTTTTGTGGCTAGATTATTTCGTCATAAGGACAACTATTTTATTTTTCTTTCTTTGAACAACAACACTCATCAGATAGTTTACTACTTGAAGCCCATTCATTACTAAATTCTGTTTTTTCTTTATGATCTGATAAATTTCCTACTTTAGATTGTGTTGCCCATTGATTGTTTTTTTCACACTTCTTAGCTTTACCTGACATTATGACTACCAACCTTTCATCAACATCAAACCTACAATCATATTATTAACTCGTATGGATTATTCATGTATGGAAATATTTAATTTTTTATCAAATTACTGAGATACTAATAAATGATGTAACGCTAATACATCATTTATTATCCTAGATTTAATTATAGTATCCCATTATTTTTATGAAACTTAACTCACCATCTTTTTGCGAAAGAGGGATGTCGAGATAATCATCACTGTGTTGGCATAATAAATAGTCAGTAATCTCATCATTTTCATTAAAAATAATTCCTGTAATAATCATCGTATGTGTGATGACCCCATCCACTTTCTTTTGAACTAAATCTCCTAGTTCGACCTCGTAAAATGAAGATGATTTTGCATAAATTCCAAAATTATGGGTATCTTGCACGTTATTTGAAAGTAAATACCGTCTAAATGATGTCGCTGATGTCCAAGATGGCGTTCTGACTGAATCACTATACCAATACCATTTTTTTACCATGTCACTTCCGACAGAATCAAAAGGAATTCCCCCCGAAAAGATACACTGTGATATGAAATTCGTACAATCTCCACCATAATTTTCATAATCATGGAACTGTCTATTTCTTCCTAACGCCCATTTTTTCGCATAACTAACCGCTTCTTTGCGATTATATTCATTCATTCCCATCTGAACACCTCAATTTCTTTTCAAACTATGATGTAAAATAAACACCTTATAAATGAAATCCTATGGATAGTTCACTGACCTTAAAGGATTAACAATGATTTAACTCTTTGTAACTTTGTAGAGAGGCGAAAAAAACGTTACAAGGGAGCCATTTAATCACTTTTTTTCAGTATAGGACTCCGCATAATGTAACTAATATAGCGTCTTTCCTATTGCTTTTATAACAAATATCAAATCCTATCATTCACCTATTTTTAATAAACAATTATTTACTTATATATATATGAAGGTTTAAAAATTTTTATTCAACAAACACTTCCTCAAGTGTGTAATAGACAAAAAACCCTCCCCCTTTTATGGGGAAGGATATATATTCTCTATTAGTCATAATGAAACCACCAATAAACTTCTACTCTAATCATGGTAAAGCATCGCTTACTATCCTTAACTTATTTTTTATATATAACTTTTTTATACCCCTCTATTTCAATATCATTGGCCCAAACAAAATGATCTTTAGAAACTTCCAC
>JBOFCV010000120.1:0-4360 GCA_051646305.1 Turicibacter sp. | reverse complement strand
TGTTTCAATAACAGCATCCGCAATCCCCTCTGTTTCCGAGTGGCTAACAACTGTCACATTTTTAATTTCTGATTCTGAAAACTCTACTTCAACTGTGATATTACCATTACGTCCTGGAGCAGTACCTGTATATGTTCCTGCCGTAAAAGTTAGTCCTGTTTCAACTTCCGCTTCTAAAACTTCATTTGAACAGCCAACTGCCATGACAAGAAGTGTTAAAACCGAAAATACAGAAGCATACTTCATCATACTCTTCTTCATTTTTGAATCCCCTTTCGCGTGTCTTACTACGATTCAGTATAACATAGCACTTTTTTTCACAAAACTCCTCAAAGAGATTTTAAAAGTCTGATTCAGGACTGTCCAATTTTAAATTCATATTTAAACTCAATTCTAAAATACTTTATCGTTTTTGGGTTATATCTAAAGAAATTATCCTTTGTTTTCAACACAACAACCGCCTGATTATAAAAATCTAATCCATCATGATTACACCTCCTCTTACTAAACTTTTAACAAAACTATGTAAAGCTCCCAGGGTTGAATAGTTAAACCTAAATAATTCTCTGAAAAAACAATCAAAAAGCTTAGATTCCATATGGAATCTAAGCTTTTTGATTTAACTTATTCTATTAATCTTTAACTGTGAAAAAACGATAAATAAAACTTTTTTTCACCTTTAAACTAGAAATGTATGAACTATAAAAACTGGCAAACTACGAGCTACTTAAACTCTAGCAAAATTTTAATCCCCAAGAAAAGAATAGAGATTAAACATGAAATTCTAATAACTTCACTACTTTATCAACGCAAGATTCCATCATTTAAATGGACAATTCTGTTTGTTGCATCAGCTACATTTTGATCATGTGTAATGACGATAATCGTATGTCCCATCTGATTCAAGTGATAAAACAACTCTAAAATCTCTTTACTTGTCTTTGAATCTAACGCCCCCGTTGGCTCATCGGCTAGTAGTAGCGTGGGTTTTGTCACTAATGCTCTTGCAATCGCAACACGTTGTTGCTGTCCCCCTGATAACTCATTTGGTTTATGTGAAATTCGATCCCACAAACCTACCATCTTAATACTCTCTTCAGCTAAACTAATTGCTTCTTTACGTGATAATCCACGAACAAGTAAGGGCATGATAACATTTTGCAGCACATTATATTGTGGAATAAGGTGATACTTCTGAAAAATAAATCCAATATTTTGATTGCGAATATCTGCTAATTCAGCATCCTCACACTCATTTATATCTATATCATTTATAAAATAATCTCCCTTATCAGCAACATCCATACATCCTAAAATATTCATAAGTGTTGATTTACCAGAACCAGAGGCTCCAAGGATGGCCATATACTCGCCACGCGCAATTGTAATATTGATATCCTTTAATACATGTAAAGAAGTATCTCCCATTGTATAAAATTTATTAATATTTTTTAACGTAATAATATTTTCCATACTTACGCCATGATTTCAATTCTAGTGACTGTGTTCGTATTTGCATCCGCGTACATCATTAGAATTGAACCTTCTTTAATATCTGTTAATTTTCCATCTTTACCTGTTTTAAAATTAAAAATTTCTACACCCGCTGGTACAACGATGCTTTTTGATTCTCCCGAATATTCAATATTTGCAAATACATCCTCCAGATTACCTTCGCCTTCTCCACTAGGTACAGCAACCATCATATCTCCCTCATTAAAAATTGCTCCCCCATCTCCTGTGACATCAAAAGACTCACTACTCCCTTCAGTCATAGTTATAGTTGAACCAATCGCCTCTGTCACCCCTACACCAACTTCACCTATACTGGTTATATTCAATCCATTACCTTCCTCAAGGACTACGCCCTCCATATCAGGTTGATCCGCCAACTTCAATGACACTTCATTTCCAATAACCGTTTCAACTTTTCCAAAATAACTCATTACACTAACCGTATTTTCATCTACCGGTGTTTCTGTTAATTCTTCCTCTGGCATTATAACGGAATCTTTTTCACTATCTTGATTGAAATCTGTCTGATTAGTAACAGAACACCCCATCATACTTCCTAGTGATAAAACTGTTATTCCTGCTAATAAATATTTTCTCATTTTCATTACTTCCTTTCTGATTTGCATTTATGCTATTTTTTGCTGTTCCAATCTCTATTATTTCTGATTTACTTATCATTTCTTAGAAAATCATGAACTTATATATTCGCTCATTTAATAACTTCTAAATTAAGTGATCACGCTTGAGCAGATATTTTCAAACGCATACTGGTCCCATTCGATTCTTATGTCTTCGTTTTAAAGTTAATTATACTTTGAAGACTATTCCATGATCTCAATTCTAGTAACTGCCTTCGTATTCTCATCCATATATACTGTCAGAATTGACCCTTCTTTGATATCTGTTAGTTTAGCTTCGGTTCCAGCTTTTAAAATTTCTACACCGGCAGGAATGATGATACTTTTTGATTCTCCTGAATATTCAAGTTCATCAAACATCCCTTCAGAATCTTTAAATGACTCTACCTCCTCAGCTGAAAATGAAATGACTTCACCCACACCATTATTATTCATTTCATTTCCTAACTCACCTGAAGATCCCCCAATCATTGCTACTTGATTTCCAGCTTCATCTGTACTATATGTAATTGAATAGTCCTCCAGGTTTATCTCACTATCAGTTCCATCGTCTTCTAATTTAGTTGGTTCTGCTAATTTGAGTGAAACCTCATTCCCAAGGACCATTTCAACTTTTCCAAAATAACTTGTTACACTAGCAGAGCTATCATCTTCAGGTATTTTCCCCACTTCCTCCTCTGGGATTATAACGGGATTATTTTCAACATCCTGCTTTTGATCTGTCTGATTAGTTCCCGAACACCCCATCATCCCCCCTACTGATAAAACTGTCATTCCAATTAATAAAGATTTTTTCATGTTCATAACTTCCTCTCAATTTTTTTTATTCATACGTCAAGGCATCAATTGGCTTTAACTGTGCTGCCTTGTAAGCCGGAAAAATACCAAAAACTGTTCCTGTTCCTAATGCAAACATTAACGCAATAACCATTCCATCCACAGACGACGATGCCGGAATTCCCATATATTTTATAACTGGTATAAAGTAATAACTAAGCATGACACCGATCAATCCACCAAACCCACTAATGATAATTGATTCTAAAAGAAACAGCGACATAATACTTGTTTTAGAACTTCCGATAGCCTTTAAAATTCCTATTTCTTTTGTTCGCTCTTTAACAGACAAGAATAACACATTCATAATGCCAATCCCGCCCACAATAAACACAATTGTCGCAATCGAAACTAACAACATATTCATCGTATTTGACGATTCACTTGCCGCCTCAATTCGACTACCTGCATCTTCTACCATATAAACACTGCCATCTTCTAGTAAATAATCAAGTGAATCTTTAATTTCTGCCATCGCTAAATCAACGACATCAATATTTTCTGCCATCGCAACCATCTGAGGAATCACATACTCATCGAATACATACTGCTGTGCCGTTGAATACGGAATAAAGATCGTATCATCTGGGCTTAATCCCTGCATGCCATCACCTGTTCGTTCCAACACACCAATGATTAAATAACTTCTATTACCAATTCGAATTTGTTTCCCCACCGCATCTTCTGGTCCCATAAAATACTTATTAACAAGTGAGTCTCCTATAACCGCAACACTTGTCCCATCTTCTACATCAATCTGATCAATATTATTTCCATAAACAAGATTAAGATTGGAAACATTACTATAATCTTGTGTTACCCCAGCAACTGACATATTTTCTTTCTTACCATTTACAGTCACTTCAGTAAATGTATTCCCTCTCATATACATCCCAGTTAAAGCAGTACTTTCCCCCATCATAAACTCCATTTGCTCGACAGTTAACTTAGGAATATTCTCCATTCCTAAATTGATACTTTGCATATAATTTGGATTCACATAAATTGTTTCCGCACTTAATCCACTAAATTGTGCTCGAACTTCTTCTTCCCCACCGCGTCCAATGGCAATGACCGCAACAACCGTTGCCGCCCCTGCAATAATTCCAAGTGAAGTTAAGATAACTTTTAATTTGTTTTGAATAATATTTATAAAAACTAAACGTATCGTCTCAGAGAATTTCATTCATCTATCCTCCAACGACCACAGTGTCACCTTCAGAAAGTCCACTTATAATTTCACTATTTTTCCCATCCGAGAAACCTGTTGTAATCTCAGTCTCTGTCACAGTTCCATCTTCATTTTTCACATTCACCACTTGCTTTCCATCTTTTAATGTAATCGCCTTATTTGAAAGCATTAAAACATC
>JBOFCV010000432.1:0-8421 GCA_051646305.1 Turicibacter sp. | reverse complement strand
TTGCTTCTGTCACGATACAAGCGTATTATAAGGATAATGATTTGATATGGAGGTGTAAGTGAATGGAAAAACATTTTGATGAAATTTATATGATTTTAGATGAAGCATTCCCAAAAGAAGAAATTAGAACTTACGAGGGACAACGTGAGTTGCTTAGCCGTGAAGATTATGATATTTTAATGCATCATCATGAAGGACAATTAATTGGAATTTGTGCCTATTATGAGATGGATGATTATTTATATATTGAGCACTTAGCATGTAAAAATATGGTGCGTGGAATGGGAACAGGAACTAAATTAATGCAAGAAATGATTGCAAAAGCTAATGCTAAAAATAAACTATTAGTGCTTGAAGTCGAGCCAGCTATGGATGAGGTGACAACACGTCGCATCCGTTTTTATGAACGACTTGGTTTAACATTAGATTCACGTTATCATTTTCAACCTTCGCTAAACCCGGATACAGAAGGTGTGGAGCTTAAGTTGATGGTGACAAAGTCAGATCTTTTGGAAACTGAGCATCAACGAATTAGAGAGACCTTAAATGAATATGTCTACCATGTATCGCCTCGCGCATATTTTAAAAACTTGGAAATTAAATAAATAAATTTCATCTAATTGGATAATAATAAAAGAGACTGATACATGTCTCTTTTTTTTTGATATAAGTTAGTGAGGTGGTTAAGATTAGTTTTCATTTAGTAGATATCGAATCAAATCAAGCGACAGGAAAAAAAATTATTATCATCAGAGTGTTAGCTTTATTTTTTATTTTTCTTATTTTAGTTAAACAGGTTCCGCTATTAACTCAAGGTATATCCGATAAATTAACTTTATATACAATTGTTGCGGCATCCATTAGCTGTCTTTTATTTTCTATTTTTTTAAATATTTTTAGTCCTAAATTATTAAACATAAATGATACTAATCAAGCGGCTTTTATTGAGAGTATTTTATTTATAGGTGTATTTACGAATATTATCTTATATTCTGGAGGCGTGAATAGCCCGCATAAATTTATCTTTTTATTTATTATTGTATTGGAAACGATTCGAAATGGAAATAAATCTGGGATGGCAGTAGCTATTATTTCGTGCCTTATTATTTTAGGACTACATCTAGTTACATTAAATATTAACTTCTTTAGTGAAGGCGTACAGTCTGACTTCACTTTATGTTGCTTTTTTATTTTTATTGCATGGATACTAGGTCATTTTGTGAACTTAGATGCTGAACATATGAAAAGTGAAAATAGATTAAATCATGTGGACAGTTTGACAGGTACGTATAATCATCGCCACTTTAAGGAGATGCTAGATAAGAAATGTATGATAGCAGCAAATAAACAGGAGTCATTATCGTTGGTTTTAATAGATATTGATGATTTTAACTTATATAATCAAACATTAGGTTATCAAATAGGAGATAATGCATTAAAAAAGATTGCGTCTGTACTTATAAATCATACGAGGTCGTATGATAAAGTATGCCGTGTTGGGGGAGAAGAGTTTGCCATTCTACTTCCAAATACAGATCGTGAAATGGCATGTGATTTAGCAAAACAATGGCACCAACTGCTAAATCAGACTCATTTCAAGGGTGAAGAACACCAACCTAAGGGGAAATTAACTATTTCGATGGGGGTATCAACCTATCCCCATGGTGCAAAAAGTGCTAGTGAACTCATGCAACAATCAGATGATGCCTTGTATCGTGCAAAGTTTTTTAATAAAAATCAGATTGAATACTATCACCCTATTTTTAATTATTTAAATGCTAATATCGGCGATTATGATTTTGATTTAGTTGAGCGAATGAAGACTTTAATGGGACTTCTCTACATGAAAGATAACAAAACATATGGCCATGTAGAACGTGTGGTCACATACGCTAAACTATTAGCTAATGAACTAAACTTGAAACCAAATGAAAAACAAACTTTAATCTGTGGAACATATCTCCATGATATTGGTAAAATTGGAGTTCCTAAAGAGGTATTAAATAAAAAGATGCCATTAGAAGATGAAGAATGGCGATTACTTAAATCGCATGCGGATAATGGGACTAAAATGCTTGCCTATTTTGAAAATCTAAAACCTTATTTACCACTTGTTAAACATCATCATGAACGATTTGATGGGCGTGGGTATCCTTCACAATTATGTGGGGACGAGATTCCTTATCTCGTTCGTATTTTGACGGTTGTGGATAGTTTTGATGCGATGACATCACAGCGCTCGTATAATCAACGTAAAAGCTATCAAGATGGATTAGAAGAGCTAAGGATTTGTTCAGGTGCACAATTTGACCCACAAATTGTTGAAGCCTTTGCTAATGCCATGTCAAAACACCAACAAGAATTAGAATTCATTTAAATTAAAAATATAATGAGGAGAAGATAACCTCGTTCTTAGTTCATATGTCAGATAAATTTACTTAGTAAAATGAAATCCAGCTACAACAATAATGAATTCTAATAAATTTAATTCATAAAATAATTCACATTTAGCAAACTAAGTTTAGGTTGGAGGTGATTATATGAATGAAAACTTTTCAGTGGCAACTTTAGATGAAAATAAGTTAAATGATTTGAAAAAATTAGAAGCAGAACTTTCTTTAGCATTTGGTAGGGAGATTGTTCTTATCGCTTGGGAAAAAAGATCCTAATATAAAAAAATAAGGTAGCTCATCATTCTGTGAGCTACCTTATTTTTTTATATCCGGCCGTACGAACAAACAATATCGGTATCATATTCGTTTTAGAAAGTCTACTTTTAAATTGGTAAATGCTTAAATTTAAATGAAGTATATTGAAAAGTTTTCATCGAGGGGGTATACTTATTTAATCAAAACAAAATTTAAATTATAAGGATGGTAATCATAATGAATACAACTGAAAACGTGAAAAAAAATGGCTCGTGTAGCTCGCATAGCATCAAAAATATCTTTAAATTTTTAATTCCTTCGCTAATTGGAGTTTTCTTATTTATGATTCCATTATCTAAAGATGGAAGTATCACTATTCCAATTGCTATTTTATCTGGATGGCTTCAATCAACATTCGAGGGGATTTTACCAACACTAATTCTTGGTTTAATTTCAATTACGTTTATCGGAACAGTTATAACTAAAGTATTTAAGCCGAAGGCAATCTTAAATAATGAATTTTTTAAAACCTTATTTGATGTGACACCTGTGTGGGTTGTCATCCGTTCGTTAGCGACTATTTTTGTTTATATCACGTTATTCGAAGTGGGACCAGAAGCTATTTATTCTCAAGATACAGGTGGACTCGTTTTATATAGCTTATTACCTATTTTATTCTCTGTCTTTTTATTTGCGGGATTATTCTTACCATTACTTTTAAATTTTGGACTATTAGAATTTATTGGAACGTTATTATTAAAAATCATGCGACCTGTGTTCAACTTACCTGGTCGAGCAGCGATCGACTGTATTGCCTCATGGCTAGGGGATGGAACGATTGGGGTTTTATTAACAAGTAAACAATATGAAGAAGGTTTTTATACAAAACGCGAAGCTGCTGTTATTGGGACAACTTTCTCATTAGTATCCATCACTTTTAGTTTAGTTGTAATTGATACGGTTGGATTAAGCCATATGTTTATTCCATTCTATTTAACAGTTACGGTAGCGGGAGTATTAGCAGCTATTATTTTACCTAAGTTGCCGCCGCTATCTAAAAAGCCAGATGTATTTGTCGATGGCACGCCAAAAACAGATGACGAAGTTATTCCTTTTGGAAGTAGTAGTTTGTCACATGGATTTGACTTAGCGATAGAGAAAGCTAAAAATGAAAATATGATTCAGACTGTATTTGTTAATGGATTGAAAAATGTGGTTGATATGTGGCTTGCTGTTATTCCAATTGTTATGGCAGTGGGAACCATTGCATTAGTGATTGCTGAATTTACGCCTATTTTCAAAATTTTAGGAATTCCATTTTTACCGGTGTTAATGTTATTACAAATTCCTGAAGCGGTTGCCGCATCTCAAACATTAGTGGCAGGATTTGCAGATATGTTACTACCTTCCGTTTTAGCAAGTTCAATTGAAAGTGATTTAACACGATTTGTGATTGCCGCTGTATCAGTTACCCAACTGATTTATTTATCAGAAGTAGGGGCTTTATTGTTAGCATCAAAAATCCCAGTTAACTTTAAAGAATTATTTATTATCTTCCTTCAAAGAACGTTAATTACATTACCAATTATTGCAATGATTGCACATTTATTATTTTAATTTTAGATAAGCATTAGTAAGAAGGGAGTCAAATTGACTTCCTTTTTATTTTGCTCGAAATAAAAAATAGATGTTGTATAGTATCGAAATAAGGAACAATATGTTATATTGTGAGAGCTATTGTCGTTGAGGGAATAGAGAGATATAATAAAATAGAATAGGAGGATAGCATATGAGTGAAAATAAAAATGAATATAAATTGATTTTACGGATAAGCTTAATTGTTGTTTTAATTAGCCTAACAGTAACCACAATAGGGATTGTTATTTCCCAATATAATAAACGTAATACAGAAGTAGTTAATGTACCAAGTGAACTAAATGTTTCGGGTAAATTTAAAACATTATATTTTGATTTTAGTTCCAATCATGCAGCGAATAAAAAAGAAGCAAAGGAAATACTTGAAACATATTTTGAAAACTTCTCACTTGAAGAGCATGGGATTATTCTATCTCAAACAGTAAATGAAAATCATATCTATGAGTCAACGTACTTTGTTGTTCCAAAAGAACAAATGGATCGTGACTATTCAGATGATTTAGATGTAATTGAGGCACTCGTCATTACTAGTTTTGAACTATTCACGATTACGCCTAAGGAAATTGAAAAGTTCCAACGAACGATGGTTGGAGATGATGAATTAGGAAATGAAGAACAGGATCAAGGGCTTGCTAATCCTGATGTCGCGCCACCTACAACTTCACCAGAAACGGCGCCGACTCCGCCTTCAGAAATTCCTCCTTTAACCGAGACACCACCGACCCCAAATCCTGAAGAAATTCCAACACCAGAGCCTATACCAGATTGGGATGAAGAGGAAGAGATTCTGTTACTAAAAGAGGTAAGTTATAAGATTGATGACGATAAGTTAATCATTCAATTTACGAGTACAAAAGATTTGTCGTTAAAAGTATTGAATAAAGCAAACATTTCGATTCGTTATTATAATAAATCGGGTGAACTGATAAAGTCACAAAATAAAATGGTAAAAGATTATTTAACGAATACAGAGACGAATGAAGTGTTAGGTAAAGGCGATTTAGTCCAAGCAGGAACCTATCAAACCACTGTCAATAACTTTATGATGAGTGATATTTATAGAGTTGAAGTGGAATTAACAGATCAAGCTGGAAAGTCTAATAAAGTACATTTAGAGATTTCACAAAATAAATTTGATGAAGCAATCTCATTAATTGAAAACATGAAAGTTGAATTAATTGATTCAGTGTTACAAGTTCAATTTACAACGCTAAAAGATGTATCATTAAAAATCAAAGATAAAGGAAATGTGGTCGTTAATTATTATGATGACACTGCAAAATTAATCCAATCTAGCAATAAAAAGATGAACAATTATTTAGAAAATACAGCAACAAATGAATTGTATGGTAAAAAAAATACACTGCCTTCTGGAACATATATGGCTAAGGGAACGCCTTTAACAATAGAGGAAGTCGCTGTTGTTGAAATCATTGTAACTGATAATGAGGGGAATTCAGACACGAAACGCACTCGCGTCTACACCGAAGAATTACCGCTCGTAAGTGATGTTCAATTTGAAAAATCAGCCACAGAACTTATCCTCAATTTTACAACAACTCAAGATATTTCATTAAAACTTTTTGAAAAAGGAAACATTACAATTAATTATCTGGGGGAAAGTGGAGAAATCATCAAGTCATGCAATAAATGGCAGATGGATTACTTAAAATCGGTTAATAATCAATATTATGGATTTGGAAAAGTTGTACCTCCTGGGACATATAGCGCTGTCTTGGAAGATAAGGATGTAAATTTAATTTCAAAAGTAGAAGTCATTGTTAAAGATGGATTAGGAAACGATGGAACTAAAGTTTTAGAGATT
Organism: Turicibacter sp.; assembly: GCA_051646305.1. Lineage (GTDB taxonomy): Bacteria > Bacillota_I > Bacilli_A > MOL361 > Turicibacteraceae > Turicibacter. The sequence continues at coordinate 2,292 of JBOFCV010000432.1, read as the reverse complement.
AACTAATAGACTATTCATGCAAGGGCCAAAATAGGAAATAGTGGTTATCCAAGAGACGTAACATGTAAGTTGATATCGAAAATAGTCTGGATGACTTGTCCAGGTAGAATTTCATTAAAATAAAAGGCATCTCTTAAATGGTTTAAAAACCTATTTAAGAGATGCCTTTTGTATAGAAAGTTGAATGAATGATGTATTTTTAAAACCTAATCTATTTTACTCGGATTTGTTGACTTGTGTGCTTAGTAAAATCTGTGTTGTAAAAACTGTATCAGAATGATGTATTTTTAAAATACCACCATGTTGATTAACGGAATCTTGGACACTTTGTAAGCCAAGACCATGAGAAACCTTATCACGCTTCGTTGTGAGAATATGATTTTTATGAGTAACAACTGGATTTGTTTTACTATTTTCAATCGTTATCATTAAGTAGTTTTGTTTAATGTGTATAGTGACTTTAATATATTTTTCCAGTGTATTCGTGTCTATTTTTTCGCATGCTTCAATAGCATTATCAAATAAATTTCCAAGGATAGTCACGATCGTAAAGTTATCTATTTCAATGTCTTCGGGGAGACTAACGTCTAACACTAATTTAATGTTTTTCTGAATACATACTTTTTGTTTAAATGATAAAAGTGCATCTATCACTTTGTGATTGCAAATTTGAGTTTGCTCATATTCATCGATCTGTTCAGTTAATTCTAAGATATATTGTTTTGCGGTGTCATATTCTTGATTCTGAATAAAAGATAGTAGTAGTATGTGATGATTTTTTAAATCGTGCCAAAGCTTTCTGACATAAGATTGATATTCTTTAATAGATTCATAATGTTGGAATTGATAATGTAGCTGTTCATCCATGTGTTTTAAATTATTATTTAAAAGAGTGTTTTTATACTTTTTTTGTTTAGATAGAAATAGGAAAGAAGAGATTACAATGATTAATAATAAAATGACCGTCATAATGATTGAAAGTAAATAAGATTGTTGAGTTTTTAAAAGCTCTATTCTTGAGTTGGCTAGGAATAAATCATTATCTACTAATTTACTTAATAACACTCGTTCCTTTTCAAACGTGTCAACAGATTCTCGAACAGTAATTTTTTTATTCAACCAGTAATTGATATGGTTTTGATCAGTTTGATTGGAATAGTGACTAAGAATTAGATCAATTAGAGCAAGTTTATACTGATATAAGTTAGCTGTATCTAACTGTTCATAGGCGTTTATTAATAAGGTCAAAGCCGTTGTTGTCTCACCCTTGTTTGTTAAAATAGCTGCTTCAAGCATTGCTTGTTCTGTTTGGCGACGAGTTGATAATTCAAAGGATTGAGAATTTAGGTAGGCAAGAAGGGTAGATGCAGAGTCAAAGTCACCTAATTCAACATAAATGAGACCCATTCGGATAAGCACTCTTTTATAGGCGGGTTCTTGTCCTGGAACATTATACATGTTATCTAAATACACTTTTCCATGAACCAAGGCATCAGAATAATTTCTGCTAAGCAAATAATAGGTGAAAATACTATCACACATTTCTAAACTTTCGGGAATATTATAGTTTTTTTGTAAAACTCTTGCTTCTGCAAACGTCAACTCAGCTTCATCATATAATTCAATTTCAAGGGCGCTAACAGATTTTAGATACATAATAGCTAAAAGTTGGGCTAGGTTCTCATCAGTTGGATTTTTGCTGAATAATTTTTTTGAGAGTACTTCGCCCTTATGCATATATAAATATGACATATGCTTCGTTGATTCTGTTAATCGATATGAGTTTGTTAAAATAGAATAAAGATATAAAAGTTCGTCGTACATATAGTGAGTACTTAAATAGTCTTCAACATACTCTGAATTTTCTAAAACAACATCATAGTTAAATAACAAGCGATTATATCGCATATATGCCAGTAAGTTTTGACCCCGTTCATAAGATGATAACTTGCTATTTAGGTTTTTTTCAACTTCAACTAATATCTTTTCATAGTCATTTTCATATTTTTCATGTAAAGTTTCAAAAAATAGAGTAGTATCTGATACTTGGGTTGTTAATGTGAAAGATGAAAATAGTAACAGACAGGTAAAAATTAATACTGTTCTAAAAAATAAAGTAAATAAATTTTTTTTGATCATGTCGATGCCTCATTCTCTCATTTAAAGTTTTTTCGTAGATCAACTTAATAAGTTGTACATCTTATAGCTCAGTTATAAGGAAAATAAAACCATATAAATTAGAGTAAGCATCAGGGATATCGTCTAATTTATATGGTTTCGTTGGATAAATAC
>JBOFCV010000431.1:0-1893 GCA_051646305.1 Turicibacter sp. | reverse complement strand
GTAAAAGATTTAACATGATTTGAGGATTTGAATATTCATTCGATGGGTCCATCTCAAAATCTGAGAAGAATGTTACCCCAGCTACAACAACTTTCGAACCATTTGGTAAAGTTTCGACTGCTAAAGCGACGACATCACCTTTATTAACTGGCGTATTATCACCTTGTTTATCAGCATCATCACTTTCAGTTGTTGAATGACCTTTAACCACTATTTCAGTTGTCTTAGGATTATTCACAATAACTGAACTTCCGCTATAGAAACTAAATTTTTGATTCGTTTGAGATGACGTAATGCCATCGAAATCAATTCCCGCTACATATTTACTATCTTTATTGTAATCATCAAAGTATAAACGATAAGCTTGCCCACCATTTTCAGTATTATCAAGCACTTGATCATCATTAAATCTTGTCGTTGCACCAATTGCTTCTAATACGGCATTTCCTTGAGCTGCATTTCCATACTCACCAATTGCATCTCCATAATCAGCTTTTGATGACATAATCAAATGTCCACCTCGTGCAACGAAGTTTTTAATCGCTTCAAGTTCGTTATCACTATATGTCATTGCCGGATTTTTACTTTCAGGATCCGTTAATAGTAATAAATCGAACCCATTTAATGTTTCGTCCGTTAACTCTTTTTCATTAATAGTGACAACTCCACCATTATTTTGAATAATTTTCGTAACCGAATTCATATTTCCTGGATAAGATCCATTTAACACATAAGCATTCGCATGTGATCCATCAATCATCACACGAGTAACATCAGCTGGATTTACCGCCGATACTTCAATTCTTGAAATAAATTCGCGAGTTGCCCCATTAATGGTTAAGTTTACACGAACCTCAATCGTATTTTTTCCTGCTTTATCTAACGTTACTTTTGCTTTAGACATCCCTTGGTCGGCAGCAGAGATGGTTACTATCGTATCAGTTGCAAATGGTTTTTCAGATCCATTTAAGAAATAATTTACCTCAACGTTTTCAATGTTTGAACTTTCATTATTGAAGATAACCGTCTCAACTTCAACTTCTTCACCCACTAGTACTTTATTTGTACTTGTTTCAACTTTTGAAATTCCAACATTTTCTTTCTCTCCAACCCAAATAGGAGCTGTCACCGCAATATCTTTATCTCCTTGCACAACTTTTACAAAGTAATACGTAGAAGAAGAATCTGGTGCTAATGTAAAGGTTAATTCTTTTTCTTGCGCATTAATATTTGTAAATGATTGAGCAACACGCCCACCATCTGTAATTAAAGATATTGAATCAATTTTATCCGTTGCATCTGGATCTTGTACTGATATTTTAAAGTTTAATGACTCTTGCTCACCTAAGATTGATCCAAGAGTTGATCCATTTAATTCATATGAGATGCGTAAGTTTTCGTCTTCTGTTGAATAGACACGACGCTCGCTTAACGCATCATATACTGAGTCACGATTTAAGTCATCTGATTCAATAACAGTACGTGCTGTATTTGAATTTCCCCATAATCCTTTGTGGTTATCTTGGTTATTTGTTGGAGCAACATGCCACCCTTTATCTAAAGCGCGTGTGTAATATTCATATGATGGGAAATGACCACTACCACGAATTGGTCCTTCACCATTTCCAACTTCGATTAATGAGATTTGTTCATCGATGGCTGCATCATAGAATCCAAAGTCAACGAAATCTCCGAATGTTGTTCCTGGATGATTAAACTGTGAAATTGACTGTTCTTGTGTTTTTAATGCCGCATAATATGTTTTTAAATCCATCAATTTATTTGTACGCGTTTCGAAACCTGGCGTATTGAACGTATTCATATGACCGTATTTTCCAGTTCCCGCTGACCACGTCATCTCATACGCATAAAGGGCTGTAAATTTACCGTCTT
>JBOFCV010000057.1:0-3351 GCA_051646305.1 Turicibacter sp. | reverse complement strand
TACATAAAGGTTAAGTTAATAGACTTTTACCTGGGTCAAGGTCAAATGCCCCGCCCAATGCAGTGCATACGACCCCTATTTTCTAAGAGGAGACTGTTTTTCTTTTACGGCTGGATTCACCCATAGTTAATAATCAGGTAATCAGTCATTGAAGTTAAACGGACTCGAACACAAGACATTCATTTAATCTGTCATTGAGACTTGCCACCCAGCCACAACAGACCCTTTGATCATCTTGTTAAACTTTGTCGAATTGTTGTGAATGTCTACTTACTAATTCGCACTGCCCTATCATAACCATCGAAACTCGCACCATCTTCCATAGTTTCAAGACACACCAAACTTACCGTAAATAATACAAGAATCCATATTAAACAATCTTTATAAAATTTTTAATGTCAAAGAACACCACTTAATTTAATAAATTTTTCAAATCATCGTGAGACTCCATTAGCTCGGACTTAATGGAATTGATATTTTCCTCGGAATAATTAAATTGCTTTTTCGACATCAGATCGAGGCATTCGCACATTATTTTTAGTGTCGATATCATGGGTTGACTAAAATCATATAATATTTTTTCACATTCTTCATTCAGTTCTTGGCAAGCCTCACAATCCACACTCTTTTTTATGTCAACCAGCGATAGGTTTAAAATTACCAGATTATCGGAAATAGTTTCGACAACGGGAAAAATCATAGAAATAAACTCACCGTAATATAAAAAAAGTTCAAAATCGACTTTCATTGGGCACAATTGCATTTCCCCCTCGACTTTGATGCTATCCGCTCGTTGGGTTATTGATGTTTTGAATTTGGATTCCAATTGACTTTTTATGGAAGTTATATCGTTTATATTGTTGTTTAATTCTTGGCATTTACCTTCAAATACCGAACGATTAAGGTTTATTTTCGGATCTTTCGATCTAAGAAAATCTTTTTTAACCATTGCTTTAAATACACTGTCGATCTTGATTAAGGATTCAATTTCAGTATTAAGATCTTTAAAAAGTGTCCATAATTTCAGATATGTGCTTTCTTCATTACTGTTACCAAATTTTTTAACCCAGGAATCCATACGGGTGATCAAAACGCTAACAAGTTTAGCGCTGGGGTCGGCATCGGCATCGGAATATTTAAAAATCAGTTGCGAATCAATTACATCAATTGGAATTGTTCCTTTCTCGTCATGTTTATTAATATTTGCGCCAGAATTTGTAGCTCTTTGCACCATTTGGTACAGATTGGTTGTATTAACTTGTTGGTTGGCGAGGTTATCAGGAACAGGAGTCAACAGACGATCCTGGTTTAAATCCTCTGATTCGGATGCGAGAAGTTGGTTTAGATACGCAGAAATTATGACGTTTGAAAATAACATAAGGGTAATTTAAATAAAAAAATAAGCATGAAAATATCTCTCTTATCCGAAAAAAAAGCTTATTTATTTACCCCATATGTTTTGGATGACAGTCTCACCATCAAGTATTAATAAAGACGCTTTAAACTCGACAATATTAATTTAATGGAGCAATGTTGAAGTTATTCGTTCTTTCTCTTCTTCCATTTCCTGGCTTACTTGGTTCTTAAAGCCTTTATTCTCTTTCTCACAATTCACCTTCCTTTCTTCAGAATATAGCTTGTTTACAGCTGTCTCGACCAATTGATCTCGACTATCTCCTCCTAGATTACTATATCTTCCAAATTTTGTCAATATGCTCTCAGTTTTTCGCTTGAGGACAACAGATTTAATATAGGCCTCAACAAAATTCTCAACTCCGAAGAGTTATCGATAACTCTTGTGGCATTTATTATGGAAATATGTTGGTTTAAAATTAATCAAGACTTACAAAAATGTTTTGAATAAGTTATTTCCTATATAATTTTTTATCGATATCGATGTTCATCTCCAGTAACCTTAGCTCTTTTGAGTATGGTCGAGGTATTACCCAGGGATTCTTTATAAGTCGATAAACTAAATTTAGTTTTTACAAGGTTTGTTTTTGTTAGATTAAAGTGGTCTAACCATCCAATAACAGTTTAAAAGATAAAAAAGTCTAAATTTTTTGAATGGAGAAATCCCATTCGAGCTTTACAGAAACCAAACGGTTCAACAAGACTGGTTTACAATTTCATGGCATTGAATGATCTTTGTAAAAGGGATCCATATGAGTTGAAAACAACCAATGAGGTCATAAATGCAACACAAGGTTAGAGTTTTTTACTGTTTTGGACTAAAGGAAGGATTTTATAGCATTGAGATCGATGAAGCCGACAAACATAAAACAGCCTATAAATTCGATGGTAGAATATACGAGTGGAACTAAATGGTTATGGGCTATAAGAACGCACCGCAAATATTACAACGGGTGCTTAAAAGGGTGTTGGAGAGTAAGTTAGGTGATGATATTAGTGTTTACATGGTGATATTGTCGTATGTGGAAAGAGCCGATTAGACCATGATACAAGACTTCGAAGAGTACTAGAAAAGTTTTGTGAAAATAAATTAAAGGTGAATACGGAAAAAATGCAGTTTGGACAAAATGAAGTTATGTTATTGGGTGTTACTATAAATGGAAAATTTCAGATAACGAATTCAATCAAGAAAAACGAGGTGTTAACATACCCAGAACATCTTTATATAAAAATTGAGGTGATCTTTGGGGCTGGATGGTTGGTTCAGATCCTTCATCAAAGACTTTGCAATATCACGGCAAAGCTAACTAGTAGTTTGAGAGGGGACAGTAAGACATGGAAATGGACAGAGGCACTACAAGAGGATTTTGACAAGACAAAGCAAGCAATCTTGACCATGCAGAGCATCTTTTTACCTAATTATGATAAGGGTTTTGTTTTAAAAACGGATGCGAGCAACTTTAAACTTAGAGCAGTTCTGATGCAAGAAGTAGATGGGGAATTACTGCCATTACAATGGGCAAATAAGAAAATTATACCGGCTGAGATGAAACATGGAATTTCGGAGAAAGAGATGTTGGCTATATTCTGGGCAGTTAAGAAATTCGGAAATGAATTAAGAGGTAGGAGATTTAAGCTTGTAACAGATCATAAAGCCTTGAAAACATTAAAAGCAATCCTACATTCAAAACAATAGGATAAACAGGTGTCCTAATTCGATACAAGAGTTTGAATTTGAAATCAATTGTCGGGGTTAAATAACCGGCTAATATTTAACACCATGACTTACGACTAGGACTATATAAATAAAGACACGCAATTCATCGTTAAAAATATCAACCATCAGATAATGTAGTAGGTCCGGATGCTTTATTGAGAATCCATGAAGAAGAGAATAAGATATTGACGGAGAGAGGAATAAAAATTCAAAATGGCAAA
>JBOFCV010000029.1:0-6860 GCA_051646305.1 Turicibacter sp. | reverse complement strand
GCACGGATAATATAACGTGTCACATCATCTTCAATGCGTTCAATTAAACGGTGGAACATTTCAAACCCTTCCGTTTGATACTCATGAAGTGGATTAATTTGTCCATAAGAACGTAAATGAATCCCTTGACGAAGAGCATCCATGGCATCGATATGATTCATCCAATGCGTATCTACTACACGTAATACGATAACTTTTTGGAACTCATGGAAAACATCAATATCAATTTCTTGTTGCTTCGCATTATAATTATCTTTAAATTTATCAGAGATATAAGCAGCCATTTCTTCCACTGATTTATTTTCTAACTCAGCTTTTTCAATGTGCTGTGTCGGGAATAAATTCGTATTTAAGTACGTTAATAACGCTTCGTAGTTATACTCATTTGCCTCACCTGACTTATTCTTTTCACCCATGTCTTCTGGGGCATTTGATGCAACTAAGCGTCCGATTGATGCATCAACCATTCCAAAGATGATAGACGTTAAGTCCTCAACTTCTAAAATTTCTTGACGTTGACCGTAAATCATCTCACGTTGACGACGAATCACATCATCGTACTCAAGTAACGTTTTACGTGTATCATAGTTATTCCCCTCTACACGTTTTTGAGCAGATTCAACAGCCTTTGTTACCATCTTACTTTCGATTGGCTCATTTTCGTCCATTCCTAATTTTTCAACCATCACATGCATACGATCAGAACCGAAACGGCGCATTAATTCATCTTGGAATGATAAGTAGAATCGTGTATAACCAGGATCCCCTTGACGACCAGAACGTCCACGTAACTGATTATCGATACGACGTGATTCATGGCGCTCAGTCCCAATAACCGCAAGACCACCTAATGCTTTTACTTCATCAGATAATTTAATGTCTGTCCCACGTCCAGCCATATTCGTTGCGATTGTAACAGCACCTTTAATACCAGCATTGACAATGATTTCCGCTTCACGCTCATGGTTTTTTGCATTTAAAACGTTATGAGGTACGCCTTTACGTTTTAATAATTGTGAAATATACTCAGACGTTTCAACTGCTACTGTCCCAAGTAAAACGGGTTGACCAGTTTCATGACATCTAACAACTTCTTCAACAACCGCATTGAATTTAGCGTTCATATCTTTGTAAACTAAGTCTGGTGCATCAATACGTGCCACCACACGGTTCGTTGGAATTTCAACAACCATCATATTATAAATATTTCTAAACTCTTCTTCTTCCGTTTTAGCTGTTCCTGTCATCCCTGATAACTTATTATATAAACGGAATAAGTTCTGGAATGTGATTGTTGCTAAAGTTGAAGTTTCTTGTTTAATTTCAACATTTTCTTTTGCTTGAATCGCTTGGTGAAGACCTTCTGAATAAGCACGGCCTTTCATTAAACGTCCTGTGAACTGGTCAACGATTAAAATTTCTCCACCTTCAACCACATAATCCACATCAAGCCCCATAATAAAGTTTGCTTTTAAGGCATTATTAATGTGGTGTAATAACACGGCATGTTTAATATCATATAAGTTATCTAAACGGAAAGCACGTTCTGCTTTTTCAATTCCTGGTTCATTTAACTGAATATTTTTAGTTTTAATATCGATAGTAAAGTCTTCGTCAGCTTTTAATGATTTAACAAAAACATCAGCATGTTTGTATAAATTCGCTGTACGTTTTTGTCCCCCTGAAATAATTAACGGTGTACGCGCTTCATCGACTAAGATTGAATCGACCTCATCGACAATCGCAAAGTTTAATTTGCGTTGGCACGTTTGATTTGCATAAAGTACCATGTTGTCACGTAAATAATCAAACCCTAATTCATTATTCGTAGAATACATGATATCACAGTTATATTGTTGTTTTTTCTCAGCTGCTTGCATGCCAACTAAGTTTAAACCAACACTTAACCCTAACCAGTTATATAATTGACCCATTTCACGGGCATCACGACTCGCTAAGTATTCATTGACTGTGATAATGTGAACACCACGACCTGATAATGCATTTAAATAAGCAGGCATTGTAGACGTTAACGTCTTACCTTCCCCTGTTCTCATCTCGGCAATATTTCCACCGTGTAAAGCAATTCCCCCCATAATTTGTACTTTAAAAGGTTTCATTCCAAGTACACGTGTAGAGGCTTCGCGAACAACGGCAAACGCTTCAACTAATAAATCATCAAGTGTTTCCCCTTTTTCGATACGTTCCTTAAATTCTAATGTTTTATTTTGAAGTTGTTCATCTGTTAGTTCCGCCATTTTCGGTTCTAAAGCAACAACTTGATCCGCAATTTTGTCCGCACGTTTTAACACTTTAAGACTTGGATCCATCATTTTTTTGATAGCTGCAATCATCATCCACCGCTCCTCATACGTTATAATTGTAATTTTATGATCTCTAAATAACTACTCCTGTCATCTATCCTAGAATTTATCCTTATTTCCTAATCTAACTGACACATTATTTAGAATTATTTATACCCTTATGTTACCACTTTTCTATAAACATGTACATAAAAAAACGGTTAATCACGTGCCTAGCGCACCCATAGACAACAATAGACAGTTATTGCTAATCTACTTATCCTATCACCTAACCTAAAATCCATCACTCATGACGTTTTGACAGCCTGTTCATCACGAGTTTAACAACATTGTTAGGATGCCTTATTTTCACCCTTAACTTACATTATCATTCATAAAATAGTGCTTAAAATAATCAGACATATTTCCCCAGAAATAAACAAAACCCGCAATTTAAGCGGGTTTTGTTTATTTTGAAGCTATATTAGTCTCTGTATGAAGACGTTAATTCACCTCATTAGTTTGTTTCAATCACTCCATATTTCCCATCTTTACGGAGATAAACCACACAAACAGCATCCACATCCATATCACGATAAACATAGAAATCATGACCGAGTAATTCCAATTGCATGATCGCTTCTTCTACATCCATTGGCTTTAAATGCACTTTTTTAATTTTAAATGGTTCATCATCTGTCAAATCATATGTCGTATCATCCATGTTCACGAAATAATTAGCAATCCCATCGCGTTCACGAATTTTTTTATTAGCTTTTGCTTTGTTTCTGCGCATCTGTTTTTCTAATTTATCAACAACTAAATCGATAGCTGTATATAAATCATCACTTTCCTCTTCCGCACGTAAAATAAATTGTTGGCTCGGAATTGTGACCTCAACTTTTTGAACGACATCATAGATTTTAATATATACACGAGCTTCTAAATCTTGATTATCAGGTAAAAATCGTTGGATGCTCCCCACTTTTGCCTCAACATAATTTTGAATTGCTTCCGTTACAACAAATTTATTTGCTCCCCTGATACTAATTCTCACAAGAACCACTCCTTATCTATCTGATGTACCTTTATTATAATACAAAAACTAGAAAAAAGAAAGCGTTTTTACAAATAACAACATTATTATACACGATGTTCACAACTCTTCATTTTTTCTACAATATCACCACATAATCTACATCTTCAAATGGCTTATAACTATTGTATTCACAGAAAAATAAAATATTCTAACAATTCTATTTAAAAAATCGTCATCCAAATCCCTTTTTTATCAACATCTAATTTATCTAATCGCTCACTAACAATTAAAATTTGACCCGCTTCACTTTTTGGTAAATCATATGCTAATCGTTCTACTAAAATAGCAAACGGTGGGTAAGTTAAATCCGTTTCATCTATTGAAAGCATCTCTTTATAGACGTTTAAATGTTCTAAGAGGGTGCGCTTGATGACCGGGTAGAAAATTTCTTGTAACACGATATCTCCCTTTTGGATACGCTCAAGCAAGCTAACCATAAACGGATTCTCTTCGTATAAAGAAAGATGCATGAGTTGATCGTGCTGTGTTTTCTTGATGTGCACCTTAACTAACCCATCGCAAGTTTGACAGATAATTGGTGTTTTCAAACTAAATAAATCTTGAAATCTATTGATTTGGATCACTTCGTTACATATTAAACAACTCATTGAGCACTCCTTTTATTTTGAATGTCTTAAATCGTGTGTTGAATTGAATTACCCCTAATATAACAATCTCTTAATCTTTTAATAGCCCTTGAATTCTTGCCTTCCGATTCATATTCTTCAGTTGATTTCGTGCTTTATCCATTGCAAGCGTCACACCATGATGAAAAAAGATAATTTCACCGTGGGGATACTGTGGATGACGGCCCACACGACCACTAATTTGGACCAAGGCGCTTTCTTCAAACACCTCGTCACTTGCACCCATAATGGCAACGTCAATATCAACAATCGTGACCCCTCGTTCTAAAATCATGGTCGTTATTAAAAATTGATACGTACCCTCCTTAAAGTTTTGAACTTTCTTTGCACGATTTTCATCTGACGCATATACAAACTCAACACTAATAGATTGCTTTAATAAAATCTCTTTTAATTGTCGCCCCGCTTCAATGCTTGCAACAAACAGCAAGGCCCGCCGATTTCCATTTATTTTTTTATCTAACCATAATTTAAACGATTGCGGGAGCTTTCCTTTTTTTAAAACAGAACTATAGTTGCCAGCATATTTAAATAGGGGAATATCTAACGCATGCAAATGATATCGGGCCGGAATAATGCAACACGGGAGTTTTCCATGCTTGATATCTTTAATATCTTTAGCTGATGGTGTTGCTGATAAATAAATCGTGGCACAGTTTGGAGCACAAGCTTTTTTGACGACACGCGGTAGCATCTCATCAAATGTATAAGGAAAAGCATCAACCTCATCAATAATTAACAACTCAAAAGCTTGATAAAATCTAACCAGTTGATGCGTTGTTGTAATCACAATATCACCGTAGTCTGTTTTTTCCTTTGAGTTCCCATGCAAGCCAACAACCGATGCATGCGGAAACGCACGCTTTAATCTTGGAACTAATTCAATGACAACATCTGTTCTAGGAATCGCCCAACAGACCCGTTTATTTTCGCTTAACGCTTGAGAAATTGTCTCAAACATCATTTCTGTTTTTCCAGCTCCACAGACAGCCCAGATCATCTTAGCTCCACCACTTGCTAACGTTTGAAGTGCTGACTTGGAAGCCTGTTGTTGCAAGTGTGATAATTTAAAATCCGCATTTAACACAGAAGCCATTTCATTAATAAGTGGTCTTTTAGTTGAGCGAGTCAATGTCATCTGATTAGATACCATGCCAAAGGCCAAACACTCGCGACAATAGGTGATGCTTTCATTATTAAATTTAAAACTTCCAAACCGAGATTTTTTTTCATTTAAACATCTCTGACACATCCATTTGTTATTTGGTTTTTGCGCGATTCCCACTACCAAAACACAAGATGAAGACTCTAAACTTAATTGATTTTTATATTTAATTATTTCATTTTCCAACCATTCACGACCGTAACAATCAAACATGATTTAACCACCCTTCATCATATAATACGTCTAAATGAAGGCTATTCCTTTTTGATATTTAATTTTGCGCATAAAAAAAGACCAATCCTAAGATTGGCCTCTTTTATGATTCACCTTTGTTTCTATTTTTGTTTTTGTTTTTTGGTTGTAACTAGGACACAGTATCCTAAACCAACTAATAGTGATCCACTTACGATCCATCCCATTAAATTGCTTAACCCTGTTTCAACAGTTGGCTTGTTTCCATTGTTAGTTGCATTGTTGTTTCCACCATTGTTTCCGTTGTTGTTTCCGCCGTTATTTCCACCGTTGTTTCCGCCGTTATCTCCGCCGTTATTTCCGCCGTTGTCTCCACCGGTGTCTCCACCGTTGTCTCCGCCGTTGTTTCCGCCGTTATCTCCGCCGTTATCTCCGCCGTTGTCTCCCCCGTTGTTAGACGTTTTTTCTATGCTAACGTTATAAGCTCTGATATCACCTTTATCATTTGTAATTTCAACGTTAAAGTTATTTTCACCTTGTTTTAAGTTGAATTCTAATGCTTCACCTTTACTCGCTGATTTACCGTTAACTTTAAAGCTGTCTTCATTCTCAGCTAAATTTACATTAAATTTAAACTCATTTGCATTTCTTGTTGATTTCGTTAATGATTCACTTGTGAAGATAGCTTTCTTCACATCCTTATTAACATTGGTTATCTGATAGTTTCCATTTGTATCAACTGTCACCAAAACATTTGATTCGGCTGAAACCACCACAACAAGTTCATCCGTATTGCGTACGCGGATACGATGCCCCTCAGGATCTTCTGCTGCTAAACCAACCGCACTAATTGTATCGCCTACTTTAATACGAGTTGCCCAATCATTTAATTGATCGGTTTTACCTCCACCAATATATCCATTAATGAAGACACGTGCTTCGCCAGTTCCATCATTAACAAAAATATTTCCTTTTTTCACATCAATTGAAGTTACTTTCCCATTTACTTGAACAAGTAATCCTTCATTTTTTTCTAGCATTGATTCTTTTGTCGATACTAATCGAGGTGCAACTAAATGAATAGTTGAATCAAGGATTTTAACATCTGTTGCTTCATTTACTTCAGAAAGTTGTGAATCACCTTCATAAGCACCAACTGTCCCTGTAATTTGAACACGTTGTCCAAGTTCTAATTTTAAGTTTGAAATCGGGTGAATCGTAATCCCACCTGTTTCATCTTGTACATAAACAACATCGAAGAATGTATTTAATGGATTTGTATTTCCAGCTGTTACAATTCCTTCAACTGTTCTGACTTCACCTGCTAAGTCAGGCATATTATCACCATCTAAATCCACATGAAGGTCTTTAATTGGTGTAATTGATTTCGCTTTTTCAGGCGCTAAGTCATGTAAAAGATTTAACATGATTTGAGGATTTGAATATTCATTAGA
>JBOFCV010000006.1:0-8090 GCA_051646305.1 Turicibacter sp. | reverse complement strand
TTAGAAGCAGACTTGATCGTGGTTTTAAGACATCAGGGAAAACAAAACACATGAGCTAACGGCGTTTTTAACTACCGTGTTTTAAAAGTTTTGCTTGATAGATTGCCCATAGTTGATGTTTTAAATACATTTTGTCTTCTATCTCATCTAGTGAAATCCATTCAAAGTGATGATCAATTTCTATCGGTTCTTGTATTTTATCTTTGAGCGTTGCAAGATAAAAATAGCCAATGGGATGAAAATACGAGTGAAGCGAATCGGAATAGTCATACAGCTCACCTTTACAGATGAATTTTAAAATCTCTACTTCAAATCCAGTTTCCTCAAGACATTCACGGCGAATGCATTCTTCGTGCGTTTCGATATTTTTAATACCGCCTCCAATAAGGAAATTCCCCTTTTTAGTTTTCACGGTGGCTACTTGGGATTTTTCATTGAATATGATAACATAAGCACCGACACGATCTAGGTATATTTGATTTTCTAATTTTATTCCAAAGGTTTTTTCAATCATGTTTGATTTCCTCTCACCCAATTATCTAAATAATGCTAAATTTCATTTAGCGGTTAGATTTAAAAATGTCGGTCTTAAGTAACCCTAATCCATAAACATCGCACCATGTATCTTGTGAAAGATGAGCTTGGCGACGAGTTCCTTCATGTAAAAATCCGAGTTTTTTTAATAAGTTAAAACTAGGTTTGTTAAAGTCATAAACTTCGGCTTCGATTCGTTGGACATTATGTTGAAATAAGTTGTGGATAAGTCCATTTAAAGCTTCAAAGGCATATCCATGACCGCGATTTATCCCAAGTCCAAATCGTAACCAGGCAACTTGTTCATAGGAATCAAGATAGTTTAATCTGATATAACCAATAGCTAATCCGGTTTCCTTTAAGACGATAATATAATAAGGTATATTTTCAGTTAAACAATGTTCAATGTCTTGTTGTTGGTTCTCGAGTGTAATCAATGTATGTTCACCGATGGACATAAGACGAAGGTAATCATCATTTTTCCAAGTGATAATATCGTGGACGTCAGTCATTTGAACAGATCGAATGAATAGGTGTTGAGTTTCATAGATAATAGTCATGTTTCCTCCTAAATGATTTAAGTAAGGTTAATTTTAAAATTAATCATAGCATAAATAAGAAATTTAAGTTGTCGTTTTTGGTCGTAATATATAACTTGAAGTCGTTTTTAAAAAGGGAAAAATTAATATAACGATCGGCTGTTCAATTTCAAGCGATTTTAGCGCCTCATAGGAGACCTATAATATATAATAAAACATTGTAAAATTTAGCGGCTATAAAACTTAACTGTCGCTAGTACACAGACAGTTTAGAGTCTGTGTAAAAATTTTGAAGTTCTAAAATTTACATAGGTTAACAAACATAGTTACCTAATTAATAGATAAGATTAAAATTATTGGGTACTAGTTGTTGTAAAAGAAGTTGTCCAAGTTTTTGCAGGATGTCGTTGTATCTTCTTTGTATCAAGGCGTTCTAAAGTTTTTAAAAGACCAAAAACTAGAACTTCTAGCGCCGGGGCATCAAGGCGTTCTAGAGTTTTTAAAAGACAAAAAACTAGAACTTCTAGCGCCGGGGCATCAAGGCGTTCTAAAGTTTTTAAAAGTCAAAAAACTAGAACTTCTAGAAAGCTATTTAAGGTTTTAGGACTGCTACTATAAAATCTGCTTGTAGTTAGAAAGGCCACAAGAATATGATGTTCTTGTGGCCGAAGTAGGTTATGAGTATTATTTTTTGAGATTTCTAACTGATAGTCTGGTTGCACGTTCGAAAGCTTGACGAGCTTTTTGATAGTGATGTTTTGCACCTGTTTTTTTGGCCATGGCCAATTCTTTATTTCCAACTTTAGTCCAATGTATTGCAATTTTTTGGAATGATTCTTTGGTATTTTTTCTGCGAGACATCTAATATACTCCCCCTCATATTAGTTCATCCTCTGCACGTGGTAAGTGTTGTTAGATGAACGGTACATCGCAGTCAAATAATACGCGATGTGCTTAGTTTAGCCCTACTAGCTACCATGTTTTATCTTGTCTAAGCTTGCCATAACTGAGTAAAAAGGACTTAAACTATTACAATATATTATAAATTTCTCAAAAATATACCAGGATTAATTTAAAGATAAAAAAAAGCTCAAATCAGAGTTTGATTTGAGCTTTTTGATGATTAAGCTAAGGTTTCCCACAGCTCTAAGGCTTCGGTTAATAAGTCTTCTAGCTGTGCAATTTTTTGTTGAACTTCTAAAGATTTTCTAGTATCTAAGTAAACTTCTTCTTTGAACAGCTCTGCTTGATTATAAGCTAATTGTTCTTCGTAAGAGGCGATATTATTTTCTGTTTCTTCTAGTTGGCGTTTACGCTGTTGTTCTAAACGTCGTTGATCTTTTTGTTTTTGATAATCGTTAGGTGTATTTATAGAATCTTCACCATTTTTTTCGTTCAATGCTTTAGAGTTTTCAGCCTCTTTTTGAGCCCATTGCTGTTTTTTCTCAAGATATTCAGTGTAAGTTCCTGCAAATGAGATGACACCTTGTGGTGTTAATTCCAAAATACGAGTGGCGATTTTATCAATGAAGTAACGGTCATGGGAAATAAAGAAGACGGTTCCTTCGTAATCTTCTAGGGCAAGCTCTAACATTTCTTTACTATCGATATCTAAGTGGTTAGTGGGCTCATCCATTAATAAGAAGTTATTTTTTTGAAGCATTAATTTACAAAGTGTTAAACGAACTTTTTCCCCACCTGATAATTGATTGACTGTTTTAAAGACATCATCACCTGTGAATAAGAAGTTACCCAAAAGGGTGCGAATATCTTTTTCTAAACGCATCGGGAACTCATTCCAAATTTCATTGATAACCGTATTTGTTGATGATAAGTTGGCTTGTTCCTGGTCAAAATACCCCATATCAAGACTTTTTCCGTAATAAATTTGTCCATCAAGTTTTGGCAGTGTTTGAGCAATGGTTTTTAAAATCGTTGATTTACCTATTCCGTTAGGTCCAATTAGGGCCACGCGATCTAGGCGATCAATGTCAAAATCTAGATGCTCATTGATAACTTTATCTTCGTACCCGGCTTTTAAATTTTCAACTTTTAAAACATCGTTACCGCTTCGACGCTCGATTTCAAATGTGATCCCAATTGATTTATCATTAATTTGGGGAACATCGATGCGATCCATTTTATCTAGTAATTTACGACGTGATTGAGCGCGTTTTGTTGTTGAGGCGCGCACAATATTACGGCTAATAAAGTCTTCCATTTTAGCAATTTCTTTTTGTTGTTTATCATATTGCTTCATCAGGGATGTGAATGCCATTGCTTTTTGATCAATATAATCGCTGTAATTACCTTTAAATTTAGTACATTTGCGATACTCGATTTCGTAAATAATATTGGCTAATTGGTCGATGAAGAATCGGTCATGGGATACGATGATAACTGCCCCCGAATACTTCTTTAAATAGCCTTCTAACCATTCGATTGTATCGATGTCTAAGTGGTTGGTCGGCTCATCCAAAATGAGGACATCTGGTTTTTGAAGTAACAGTTTTGCCAAGGCTAGACGTGTTTTTTGGCCCCCACTTAAGTTAGAAATCGACTGATTAAATCCAATTTCATCAAATTTAAATTTGTTTAGAATATTATTTATTTCAGATTCATAGGTATATCCACTTTTTAACTCAAAATGATGATTTAGGTTTTGATATTGATTGATGATTTTTAGGTATTGTTCGCTATCTGGGTCAGTTTCCGCCATTTTAATACTTAATTCTTCAAGTTCTTTTTTCAGACGTAAGGTTTCGGCAAATACTTTTAGCATTTCATTATAGATCGTGTCTTCTGAATCAACGTGACTAGATTGGGCAAAATATCCTAGATTGACGCTTTGAGGTTTATGAATTTCTCCGCCATCGTAATCAATTTCGTTTGCAATAATTTTTAGTAGTGTTGATTTTCCGGCACCGTTACGTCCAACGATTGCAATTCTTTCGCCTTTTTTGACTTCGAATTGAACATTTTCAAGGATAGGTGTTCCCGAATACATTTTTGTTATTTTGCTTGTTTGTAATAGTATCATATAAAAACTCCTTTAAGGCTTAGAGATATAGTGACGGTCGTCGTGTAACGAAAAGATACGTTATAACGTCGAAAAATTTAATTTTAATTTTCCTTATGATGTTTGCTCATCCAGACGTTTATTTAATAATAGGCTGGTGAGTGTATATGACCTTAATCATAGCTAGACACTCTAATCATGCTAGATATATTAATGAATTGTGTTTTTTATGGTAAAACTGAAATAAATTAAGACAGTCACTTAGGATCGATATCCTATATTTATAAATGAATAATAATTGGTAGGTTTGGGTATCTTTTGTAGTGTCATTGAATTTGTTTAATTGTTTCCTACAGTTAAGTATAAAGCTTAATAGGGTGTTTGACAACGGATGAAAGGTGAAATCATGTCTTAAATGATAGATATAAGTAAAAACTTAAATTAATAGGTTAGGGTAGCGTCGTGCTGCTGTGAATTAAGGGGTTCTAGTTAATAATTTGCTTATTGAAATCTTAAAAATTGTTTAATTTCTATAGAAAACGGATTTAAGATTTTTAACTACTGCTAAATAATTTGAAAATATTGTGGTTTTTATGTAGAATAATACTTTTATATTCCATTATCTTAGTGAGTGTATTCACAACGAAATATTTTCATGATATTATTAAAATAAGTGTAAAGGAGGTTTTTGTTATGTTATCAAACATTCCTAATGCAACGATTAAAAGGTTAGCCTTATATCGTCGTTGTTTCGTTGAGTTAGATGAAGTTGGAATAAAGAGAATTCAATCAAGTGAATTAAGCCAAAAAATTGGAATTGATTCGGCAACAATTAGACGTGACTTTTCTTATTTAGGTGAACTTGGACGTCAAGGATACGGATATGAAGTTCGTGTTGTTTTAGAGGCGTTTAATAATTTATTAAAAACAGAAGATATCCAACGTTGTGTTTTAATTGGAGTGGGTAATTTAGGTCGAGCGTTATTAAATTATTTTAGTTCGGATAAATTTAAAAATCGTTTATTTAGAACACCGGTTAATATTGTAGCGGGATTTGATATTAATGAAAGTTTAGTAGGAAGTCGTGTTGGCGATCTACCACTTTATCATTTAGATGAATTAAAGTTATTTATTGAAGAAAATAATGTAACATATGCTATTTTATCGTTACCACCAAGTGGGGCGCAAAAAGTGGCTTCTTCTTTAGAAGGTTTAGGAATCAAAGGAATTTTAAATCTATCATCAACAGTCATTAATGTGAGTGAAGATATCAAAGTACATGAAGTAGATTTAAATATGGAATTAGAAACACTATTCTTCTATGTGTTCCAAAAAGAACAAGGTAAAGAAGAAGCTGTTAAATCAGTATAAAAAATGGAGTTGTATCTGTTGATACAGCTCCATTTTTTATGGATAGAAGGTAACTATATGCATTATTTTAGAAAGTATGACAATAAAAACACAGATTTATATTTTATGACTGGTTGGTGCATCGAAGCGTGTATTCTATAGGTGAGAAAAAGCTATAAATTGATAAATATATATATTTTTCGTTCTTATTTTAATTTGAGTGTTTAATGTAGTAAGAAAAAAACAAAATAGTGTAAGTATTAGTCATATAATAATTTTATGTTGCTTATAATTAAAGAGGATATTATGTTTAGGACTTGCCATTATTTCTGTGTCTTTGTATAATGTTTTCAGTAGCACTCAACATTTAGGAGTGCTAAATAAGTTTGTTAAGACGTTTGTTGTCTTTAGTACGTGAGCTTGTCTATTTTTAATAAGCCAAGGAATCATGTAAATAATTAATGTTACTTATATAGGAGGGGTCCATCATGTTAAAACCGTTAAATCAAAATGTGGTACTTGAAAGTGTTGAAGTTGAAAAGGCAACAGCTAGTGGGATTATTTTATCAGGAGAATCAGCAAAGCCTAAGCATTCTGAAGGTAAAGTTGTCGCTGTTGGGACTGGAAAATTACTTGAAAATGGGACTCGTTTACCATTAATGGTAGCAGAGGGACAACGTGTTATCTATAACGGATATGGCGGAACAAAAGTATCACATCAAGGTAAAGATTATATTATCGTATCTGAGGATGATATTTTAGCAGTTGTAGAATAACAGTAGTAGCTAACTATAAAAACCAGATGGTTAGGGTCTAGAACGAATACAGATTATTAAGTTTAAAGGATCACGATGATCATTTTATAAATATGTAAGTTTAAATAATAGGAGGAATTAAAAGATGGCTAAACAGATTTTATTTGCAGAAGAAGCACGTCGCGCAATGATTCGTGGGGTTGATATTTTAGCGGATACAGTGAAGGTAACTTTAGGCCCAAAAGGTCGCAATGTTATTTTAGAACAGAAATTTGGAGCACCGCAAATTATTAATGATGGAGTTTCAATTGCTAAGGAAATTGAATTAGAAGATAAGTATGAAAACATGGGTGCACGTTTAGTTGCTCAAGTTGCAAGTAAAACAAATGATGTTGCCGGTGATGGAACAACAACTGCAACGGTTTTAGCGCAAGCCATGATTCGTGAAGGAAATAAAAACATCGTAGCAGGTGCTAATCCGATGACGGTTCGTCGAGGAATGGAACGTGCGGTTAAAG
Organism: Turicibacter sp.; assembly: GCA_051646305.1. Taxonomy (GTDB): domain Bacteria; phylum Bacillota_I; class Bacilli_A; order MOL361; family Turicibacteraceae; genus Turicibacter. The sequence continues at coordinate 1,375 of JBOFCV010000006.1, read as the reverse complement.
TAGCTGTACAGGCGTTAAAAGATAATTCTAAGCCGATTGAAGGAAAAGAATCGATTGCTCATGTTGCAGCTATTTCAGCAGCAGATGAAGAAATCGGTAAGTTAATAGCAGAGGCGATGGAGCGCGTTGGAAATGAAGGCGTGATTACGCTTGAAGAATCTAAAGGATTTGAAACGACGATGGATGTTGTAGAAGGAATGCAATTTGATCGTGGATATTTATCATCTTATATGGTGACGGATACAGATAAAATGGAAGCGATGCTTGATAATCCATATATTTTAGTAACAGATAATAAAATTGGAACGTTACAAGATATTTTACCGATTTTAGAACAATTAGTTCAAACAGGGCGTCCAATGGTTATTATTGCTGATGATATTGAAAATGAAGCATTAGCAGCGTTAGTTGTTAATAAATTGCGCGGAACGTTTAATGTGGTTGCGATAAAAGCACCTGGATTTGGGGATCGTCGTAAGCGTATGTTAGAAGATATTGCGATTTTAACGGGTGCTCAAATGATTACTGATGAGTTAGGATTAGAATTGAAAAGCACAACGCTTGATCAATGTGGGCGTGCCGGACGTGTGGTAGTTGCTAAAGATCATACGACAATCGTTGAAGGTGTGGGATCTGTTGTTGATATCCAAGCTCGTATTGCACAAATCCGTGCGGAACTTGAAAATACATCATCTGAGTTTGATCGTGAAAAATTACAAGAACGCTTAGCTAAATTATGTGGTGGGGTTGCTGTGATTAAGGTTGGGGCAGCGACTGAAACGGAATTAAAAGAACGCAAACTTCGTATTGAGGATGCGTTAAATGCAACGCGTGCGGCGGTTGAAGAAGGAATTGTTGCGGGTGGTGGAACTGCCTACATGAATATTTATAATGAAGTAGCGAAAATCGATGCAAGTGGTGATGAGGCGACTGGGGTTAAGATTATTTTAAAATCGTTAGAAGCTCCGATTCGTCAAATTGCTGAAAATGGTGGAATTGAAGGATCGATTATTGTTCATAAGTTAAAAGAAATGGAAGCGGGATTTGGATACAACGCGGCAACTGATGAGTGGGTTGATATGTTCAAAGCAGGAATTGTTGATCCAACTAAAGTAACACGTTATGCGCTTCAAAACGCAGCAAGTATCTCAGCTTCATTCTTAACAGCCGAAGCAGCTGTTGTTGAAATTGAAAAACCACAGCCCGCACAACCAGCAGGTGACATGGGCGGAATGGGAATGATGTAAACCAAAAGGGTGAACGATGCGTTTAACTCCGAACAACCCTAAAGGATAACTATAACTAAGTTTCGTTAACACTCAACAAGTTAACGTAAAAGTGAAGAGAAAGCACTAGCTAGTATCAAGTCTATCTA
>JBOFCV010000518.1:0-9874 GCA_051646305.1 Turicibacter sp. | reverse complement strand
CTGCCTCTATTTGAAAAGCTGAAACTTTAACGATGTGCTAAAGTTTCAGCTTTTTTTTGATTTAAGATATTTCCTAAGTTCAACCTTGACTTGGGGTGCTAAATAGCAAAGTGCAATCACATTAATGGTAGCCGTTAACGCAACCCCAATATCTACAACAGTCCAAATAAGTGATGGAGATCCACATGAGGCGATAATAATGACAATAATAACGAGGAGTCTCACGATATTTAAAAGTTTTTCATTATTATATAAATATTTAATATTTGATTCACCATAGAAGTAACCGGTTAAAATCGTACTAAATGCGAAGAAGAAGATAGCGACGGTTAGAAGAATTCCGCCAAGAGGTCCAAATAATGAAGTAAGAGCATACTGAGTCATTTCAATTCCGTTACTATGAGGCGTTCCAATGCTAACTGCATTCGTCACCATAATTAAAAAGGCAGTAATGGTGCAGATGAGTAAAGTGGTAACATATACCCCAAATGCTTGAATAAATCCTTGTTCAACAGCAAATTCATTATCAGAAATAGCGGCCGCATGAGCACCTGATCCCATACCAGCTTCAGAACAAAAGACGCTACGCTTAATTCCTGTAATAATAGTAATACCAAGTGCACCTCCAGCTAACTGATTGACACCGAAAGCTTCCTCAATTATTGTTTTGAAAAAGATAGGGATATAGGTGATATTCAAAAACATAACGAATATTCCGATTAAAATATAAAATAAGGCCATGATAGGAACAATTTTTGAAGTTGTTTTAGCGATAGCTTGTGTTCCACCAAAGATAATAAAACTCGAGAGGATCGCTAGACCGATTCCAGTAAGAATAGGTTGAATATTTAAAACTTGTGAAAACGAAGTGGCGATAGTATTAGCTTGAATAGCGCTAAATCCAAACGTATAAGTAAAGATAATCACAATAGCATAAATAGCAGCAAATGATTTTTTATTTAGGCCATATTGGATGTAATAGGCGGGTCCGCCAACAAATAGATTGCCATCACGGCGTTTATAAATTTGAGCAAGTGTGCTTTCAGCAAACGAGGCTGCTGCGGTAATAAACGCACTCATCCAGATCCAAAAAATACTTCCTGGTCCTCCAATATAGATGGCTAAAGCAACACCAGCCAGGGATCCTACGCCTACACGAGCGGCTAGTGCCATCGTAAAGGATTGGAATGATGAAATACCACCATTTGAATTTTTCTTAGTTAAACTTCTAATCATATCTTTAAATCTAAATTGAACGCCTTTATAGTAAAAAGTGAATAGAATACTGATGAGCATTAGGACGGGAATCGCAAAAAATGTCCATATGACATGCTCAAACTCTTTTAGGAAACTAATCATGAATAATGTCCTCCGATAATTTTTACATTCTGCTTTTAATCATATTCATTTGTTTACTAATAGTATGAGTGAATTTTGAATAAACATCAAATTTATTAAAACAAAGCTATATTAATAAAGAGTTTTAAGTTAGTGGAGGTATTTTAAAATGTAATTTTTATAATGTATTGAAGCTGGTTATTTTATTTTTAAAATAAAAAAAGAGAGACCCAAACGGGTCTCTCAAAGTTTATATACTAAAGATTATTGAAGCTCTAAGTATTTTGCAATTGTACGAACCATTGCTCCTGTTCCACCTTTAGGTCCTAAATCATGAGCAGTAGAAGTAGCAGCCGTTCCTGCGATATCTAAATGAATCCATGGTGTTTTTTCAGCAAACTCTTTTAAGAATGTGGCAGCCATAATTGCACCTGGTTGTCCTTTAGGTGAATTATCAAAATCAGCTACATCACTGCAACGTAGTGCTTCGTGATCACGTGGTTTAATTGGCATTTGCCAAATATCTTCATTTGTTAATTCCGAAGCTTTAACAAATTCATTATAGAAGGCTTGATTATTTGTGAAAGCACCCGTCGTATGTCCACCAAGTGCAGCAACAATTGCTCCTGTTAAAGTAGCAAGGTCGATAATTTTACAAGCTCCTAAATGTTTAGCAAATGTAATTCCATCAGCTAAAATTAAGCGCCCTTCTGCATCTGTGTTTGTTACTTCAATCGTTTTTCCGCTCATGGTGCGTAAAACATCACCAGGTTTAATTGCATCCCCACTAATCATATTATCAGTTGATGGAATGACTAAAAGTAAATTTACAGGTAATTTTAAACGTGTCGCAATCATAAAAGCACCAAAAGCAGAGGCAGCTCCACCCATATCTGTCTTCATTAAAGACATGCCAGCACTTGGTTTTAAGCAATAACCGCCCGTATCAAAAGTTAAACCTTTACCAACAAGCGCGATTGGATTTTCAAAACGTTCAGTTCCTTGATATTTAACAATAATCATTTTAGGTGGTTCAACAGATCCTTGATTAACACCTAAAATTCCACCCATTCCAAGTGAAATCATTTCTTCTTTTTCAATAATTCTTGCTTCAAGATTATAGTCTTCAGAAAAATCTAAAATTTTGTTAGCTAAATCTGTAGCTGTTAATTTATTTCCAGGTTCATTTACCAGTTGTCGTGCTGCGTTTGTTGACTCCCCATAGATAACCCCACGTTGTAACTGCGCATCAACATTTGTTTCACTATAAATATTAAAGTTGATTGTTGGTGTTTGTTTTTCTTCAGATTTATAAGTTGAGAATTTGTATGTTGATAAAGTTAAGGCCTCAGCTGCAACGGAAGCTAATTCACCAATAGATTGTTGAACAAATTCAAATGTATCGAGTAAAATAACAACGTCTTCTTTAACTGTTTTTGCAAGTTTTCCAAAGGCTTGACGACTTTTTTCAAGTGTGAACTCACTTGAGTTTCCTAAACCAACAACATAAACAACTTGGCTATTTAATAGACCAAATGTATAAAGTGGCGTGATATCCTTGTGTTTTGTACTAATAAACTTTTCCGTAATAGATGCTGTTAATTTTTTATTTAAGGCTTTATCAAGTTGACCCACTATTGGGTGTTGAACATCGGTAAAAACCCCAATGACAAGATTGTCCTTCTCCATTTTAAAATTAAATTCAGCTTGAAATTTAATCATTTATCTCACCCTTTCTTCGTTAAGATTATTATATCATAGTTAAAACTTTCCAAGATAATCAAACGACTTATTACATTGAAAAATCCAAAAAAATCCATGTAATTGAATTGAATTAAGTATAATACCTCTCGAATCTATAAAAAAAATCGACATAAATGTCGACTTTCTGGATAACTATTTTTATTTTCAATGACTAATACGACGCATTATCTTTTATTATTTCAAACTATTAATTGTATTTTCAATGTACTGATACATCATATCAATAAGTAAATTAACTGAGCTTTCAAAAACTCGTTTTTTTGCTAGCGCAACAGGTTCCTCATATAGAAGTTGCCATTGGGTGTTATCAATAGTTCCATAACTTCCATAAACCAAAATATCTTGATTATTAATAGATGCAAAGTTTCCATAGACGTCAACACCTTCCAAATTTTTATATTTATTGATATTGAATACACTTGAGCTAACGCTAAGAGAGTCCAGGTTTGTTTTAAGATAATTAAAGTGTTCTGGAGGTAATTCATTTTGCTTATATTGATTTGAATACATAATTTTATTGTTATTTAGAAGTGAAATGATTCTTGAAGAGTGGAGTTCGTTATTATTAATTAGATTGGTTAAATTATTGACAGAGACAACACCAATTGTGTCGTACCAAAGTTGATTTTGATGATCAAATACTTTTGAGCTGAAATAAAAAACATATTGTTCATAATTTTTATCATAAAAAATATCGGAAATTCCAATTGAGTGATAGATTGTGGATTGATTTTGAATGGCTTGATTTGCATAGGCTAACTGAATTTGTTTGTCAACACATTGGTAAATAAGTGTGCCATCGGTATCTAAAACAATAATATTTAACATATCTTGATTTGTTTTCAAAGCACTATTAAGCATTGGGTATAGATCAACTTCTGGTAACTCGATAATAATACGATTGAGTGAATAAAATCGCCCTTTGAGTTCTGAAATATAATAACTAATTAATCGTCGATTAACTTGGTTGGATAAATTTAAATTATTTTGAATGTCTTGATCAGTTTTTACAGAACCGATACCGATAACCGTCGTAAAGATAATGATGACTAGAACAAAAATATTTGTTTTATGTTTGTGCTTTCGATAAATAGTTCTAAGACTTAAAAAGTAGCATTTTAGTAACTGAAAGGGTTGTTTGATACCAATACTTGTACAATTAAAGAGTTCTTTTAAATCTTCAAGAGATAAGTTAGGATCTTTATTTTTTCCCACAATATTTTTAGTGAGGGGTTCTAACAATTTAGCTGCTGCTAAGACTAAGGTAATAGAGCTTAACAAGAATGAATTAATATTTGCCGTTGCGTTGACTACCTCATCTTCGTTGACTTCGACAACTAATTTCCAACGATTAAATTTGAGATTTTTATGATAGCCATAAACGGATGTATCGTTATAATCTAGATACGGTTTTTTTTCGAATTGATCTAGAGTACTCGTAATAATGCTAGATTGTTTAATGGTGATACTACTTTTTGAGATGTCTGCATAGCGTAATTCTGTTAAGACTTTACCATATTCATCAATGATGTATGATTCACCTGTTTCGAGAATGGAGACATTTTTTATGGCGGAGTTGATGCGTTCAAAGGATTCAGTTTGCCACATGATAGCTGCTAATTTTTTATCTTGAAACACAGGGACTAAGATGTCCATGACATTATCTTTATATGTTTCGCTATAACGAATATTAATAACGATTGGTTCAAGAATGGAATCTAGTCTTAGATCCCCAAAGACTGATTTAAATGAATGATAACCTTCAAAGTTTTCACTCATGAGCGTTCCATCAAGCAAGAAAATATTTAAATCATACACTTGAATATTTTGATTATAAGAAAGAACTTGCAATAGTAGTTCTTTATCAAATTCTTCGGGTGTAACAAACATAGAGGTTCTAGCAGCAGACTCAATACTTTGGGTCATTAAAAAATCAAAGATAACAGTTTGTTTCATTGCAACTTCTTGTAACGTAACACCAATATTTGAAGTGGAAGCAATGGATAAAAATTGTGTTGAAATATAGATGGCAACAACAATGGAAATTAAATAGGGATAAAGTTTACTTTTCAGATTTCCCACCTCCTAATCTAATATATGAGTGAGGTGGATTTCGGGTAAAAGAATCGATGGTAATCAGTTCAAATATATAAAAATAGTGGTAAATCTAAAAAGGGCGATTTCTTAAACTAAAGAAATCGCCCTTTGAAACATATTAAATGTATTATTCAGAAACCGGAACTACTGATCCTGAGTATTTTTCAACGATGAATTTTTGAATTTCTGGTGAGCGAAGAACTTCAACTAAAGTTTGGATATCTTCACGATTTTCATCACCGGCATTAACACCAATAATGTTTACGTATGGTGATTGAGATCCTTCTAATGCAATTGCATCAGTCATTGGATTTAAGCCACCGTCAAGCGCGTAGTTTGTATTAATTAAAACGGCATCGCCTTCGTTACCTTCGTAAAGTCTAACTAATAATCCAGCATCAATATCCGCTTTGAAAACTAAGTTTTTAGGGTTTTCTGTGATATCTTCAATGGTTGCTGTAGAAGCTTCAACTGCTGGATCTAATGTGATTAATCCTTCAGTTTGTAATAATGAAAGCATACGACCGTGGTCAGCTACTGATGAACTCATGATGATTGTAGCGCCTTCTGGTAAATCATTTAAAGATGTGTAGTCTTTTGAATAGACCCCAATGGGTTCGATATGAATTCCACCGGCATTAACGATGTTTGTTCCATTATCCGTATTGTATGAATTTAAGTAAGGGATATGTTGGAAGTAATTTGCATCTAATTCCCCTTCTGTTAACGTTTTGTTAGGTAAAACATAATCTTGGAAAACAACAATGTCAAGATCAATTCCTTTTTCTGATAATAATGGAATAGCTTGTTCTAAAATTTCAGCATGAGGAACGTTTGATGCCCCAATTTTTAAAGTAGTATTTTCTTTTGTTGCTGGTTTTTCTTCTAAAGTATCTGAAACTGGAACCTTTGTATCTTCTTGTGGTGCAGATCCTTCATTGGTTTCGTTTCCACAAGCTCCTAAAGTAAAGACACATGCTAAACTAAGTACTGATAACCATAATTTTTTCATATTAATACTCCTCCTTTAATTTTTAAAGCTAGTTTTTAAAATGACATTAGCTTTCCTATTTAATGATAACTTTTCCCCAAGTTATCATATTTGAATTTACATCTAGGTTCGACTCGCAACTCTCCTATTAAGTTCAAAAACATTAGATGTCAAAACCCACGACATCTAAGTTTTTTTCACTTATACGGAGAGCTACCCGCTCGTCTCACCCTTTGTTTGTATATAAATCTTAGCTCTATGGACTAAGGATTTACCAAGTTAGTTTTTTTTCTATCGTTTATCAATTCGTTTTGTGAAGAAGTCACCTATTAGCTGGATAATGAAGACGATGATTACGATGATAACTGTTGCGACGAAGACAACATCCATTCGTGAGCGTTGGAATCCATCAAGATAAGCTAAATTTCCAAGTCCTCCAGCTCCAATAACACCAGCCATTGCTGTGTATCCCACAAGTGAAATGGTCGTTACGGTAATCCCTGAAATGAGCGCCGGTAAGCTTTCAGGAATTAAAACTTTACGGATGATTGTCCAAATGGATGCTCCCATTGCAACAGAAGCCTCGATAACCCCTTTATCTATTTCGCGTAAGCCAATTTCGACTAATCGTCCATAAAATGGAGCGGCACCGATAATAAGTGCAGGCATAGCAGCAGCTGGGCCAATTGATGTTCCAACTAGTAATTTAGTAAGTGGGAACAGTAAAATGATTAAGATAATAAATGGAATCGAGCGGAAGATATTAACGAGTATTGATAAAATCCGATTAATAAATTTATTTTGAAGCAAGTTACCTGGTGCTGTTAAATAAAGAACTAATCCAATGATTAATCCAAGAATAAAGACAGCCACAGTTGCAATGCCGGTCATATAGATGGTTTCAATTGTTGCATCAAACATTTTATCAAAGCGGACATTTTCAAATAGTGTAAGCATCATCGGACCATCACCTCAATTTCTAATCCGGAATTTTGTAAATAGGTAAGGGCGTTATCTACATCAACGCCTGTGAACTGCACATATAAAGAACCATATTCCCCATCTTGTGTTTGAACAACTTTCCCATGAATAATATTAATATCCACATTATATTTGCGAATAACATCTGAAATAAATGGTTTAGCTGCTTTATCTTTAATATATTTAATTAAAACTATTTTTCCATCTGGATAGTCTGTTAAGAGTTGGACCACCGTTTTATGCGACTCATCATCATTTACAACTTGTTTAACGAAACGTTGTGTGACCGGTTGAACAGGATTTGTAAAGACATCTAAGACATCACCTTGTTCAACAATTGTCCCATTTTCCATCACAGCGACGCGATGGCAAATTTTTTGAATAACATGCATCTCATGGGTAATTAATACGATTGTTAAGTTATATTTTTTATTGATGTGAAGTAGTAAATCAAGAATTTCATCTGTTGTTTGTGGATCAAGGGCTGATGTCGCCTCATCACAAAGTAAGACTTTTGGATTATTAGCGAGAGCTCTGGCAATTCCAACGCGCTGTTTTTGTCCCCCACTTAGTGGTGAAGGATAATAATCTTCTTTTCCACTGAGCCCGACCAGGGAAATAAGTTCTAAGACACGTGATTTGATTTGTGATTTATCCACAGATGCGATTTCTAATGAGAATGCAATGTTTTCAAATACCGTTCTTGACCATAGTAAATTAAAATGTTGGAAAACCATGCCGATTTGTTGACGAGCTAGTCGTAATTCTTTAGGCGATGATTTGGTTAAATCCAATCCATCTATTGTTACCACACCATCTGTCGGTCGTTCGAGTAAGTTTAACATGCGAATCAAGGTACTTTTACCTGCTCCACTGTAACCAATGACCCCAAAGATCTCTCCTTCTTCGATGTTTAAATTTGTTGTGTTGACGGCAATAACTTCGCCGGTTGAGTTAGAAAATACTTTTTTCAAGTTACTTAAATTAATCATGTCGTTGCCCCCTTTTCGTGAATCTAGGTTCAAAGGCTAGCTTTCTAGTAAACTACAAAAAACGTGAGTAGCAAGTAACGCTACTGCAGTTTTTCTTAAGTTTATACGAAAGCTAAACAGCCTTTTCACCCTTTTATTGAATCTAGGTTCAAAGCGCAACGCTTCTATAAAGTTTCAAAACACTTGTGTCTAAGATTATGACACGGCGGTATTTTTCACTTTTACGAAGAGTTAAACGCGCTTTTCGCCCTTTTCGTGAAGATATAAAAAAAACCTTTCTGCTTGAGCAGAAAGGTGATTACATCAAAATAAATGAGTAAAGTCACACTTTCTCTCATCTGTCAGATTAAATCTGCAGGAATTGGCACCGTATCATTTCTGATTGGTTGCCGGGCATCGTCGGGCCTGTCCCTCCGCCACTCGTGATAAGAGTTTGTGGTTATATTTAATTTTCATTTCGTCTTGCAACTTAATACTTATTATAATTGTAAAAAACAGAAAGTCAACCCAATTACTGTTAAAAGTATGTTTTTTTTGTGTACTTTTTTTAGGAAAGCAATTTCAAGAGATAAATGTGTTAGATGTTATGGGATTTAGTTTAATGGATATTAAACTTATTATTTGAAATAATGAGAAATTAATTAGTTGAAAAATACGTCACCCTTTTTAGTTTTCTCTCAACCTGAATATAACACACTTCAAAGATCACTTGAGAAGAGAATAATTTTGAATTAAAAGAAAAGTAAAGTAAGAAAGAGGAATAGGTTATAAAACCAGAATATTATTCTAAAAACAAATTGAGTAAGTTTTGGAATACTAGACGGGCTATCTATATAGAATAGTATGAGTGATTAATGTAGTTTATAGGGGGCACGTCATGGGTGAGTATATTTTATTTATTATAGTAATGGCTGTAGCGTTAGCGATGGATGCCTTCGCAGTTGCTATAACCTTAGGAATGGATGGAGCTGCTAGGACGATTAAAGCGAGAGTAAAAGTCGCTTCAAGTTTTGGGTTATGCCAGGGGATATTGTTTTTGGGTGGATGCATCTCGCTCCACTTTGTAAGTGGGAGGTTAACCACTTATAATCATTATATAGCTGGGGGAATTCTTATTATATTAGGAATAAGAATGTTAAGAGAATGTATGCAAGAATTTGAAGATACGTGCCCGAATCCAGTATGCCAACAAAAAAAATGTAAACAAGTAAAGTGTTTGAAAACAGGAAAGACCCGAAAATTAACGTATAAACTCTTGCTATTTTATGGGATAGCAACGAGTATTGATGCTTTAGCTGCAGGAATAACGTTTGGCCTAATTTATAAACAAGTAATGATGGCATCAATATTAGTCGGTGGTGTAGCATATGTTTTCTCTTTTGTGGGTGCAACGTTTGGGAAAGTTTTAGGACACTTAATCGGAAATAAGGCAAATATAATAGGTGGAATGATTCTAATTGGATTAGGATTGAAAGCTATTATAGGTTAGATAAGGATTGAATAGGTAAATATAAGGTTTATAAGTATTAAAACAGTTCACCCTAAATATGGAGGTGTTGAACAATTTAATTATATTGAACCTCCCACGACTGAAGTCACGGGATTCTTGGGTAAGACCTTCTAACGAAAGTTAATTGACCAAGCTAACGAGGATATTCCGACCTCTAAGATTTTTAGGCAATTAATTTTTGTAAGTTAATTGCCGCATTTA
>JBOFCV010000487.1:0-32501 GCA_051646305.1 Turicibacter sp. | reverse complement strand
CTGGTGTCTCCCATAACGGTAAACGAACATTTGGGTCAAAACTTATCATTCCGTTATGCTTAACCGCAAATTCGATTGCTTTTTTATGAGCCAATTTAATCGGAGCATCAATTAAGCTCACAGAACAAAAATGTAAAATAGATCCGTCTTGGAAATCAGCTTCATCAATTTCTGTTTCATTTAACAACATATCTGCACTTGGGTTACGGTAAAACGAGAAATCACGTTCCCCATCTTCTTTTAAAGAAACAAAAGCTAAGGCAGTATTTGCCTCTTTTGTACGTAATACTTTTGACACATCCACACCTAATGGAGCAACTTCTTCTAAAATTGAATCTCCAAATCCATCTAATCCAAGTTTCGTTAAAATTTGTGCATTTCCACCTAATTTAGCAACCGTTGCAGCCACGTTTAATGGAGCCCCACCTGGTACTTTTAAAAACCCTTCTACATCTTTAAGTCCTACACCCTTTTGTTGTGGAATGAAATCAATTAATGCTTCACCAATGGCAATTACTTTCTTCATATAAACCTCTCCTTTTGACCAGTCACATTAGTCTACTATTTTTTATCTATCCTATTTATATTCTTTTTAAAACACTTACAAAAATCCCTCCTATTAAAAAATGAATAATGGAGGTTCCCCCATTATCCACTTGATATAAAAGATATCTTTAGTTTTCTTCTTTGATTCCTAACATCCATGTTGCCACAAACGCAACAACTAATGTAATGGCCATTGCAATCAAATAATTCCCCATTGAATTTGCTGTTGTGATTGTAATCGCCGGAAGTCCTGTTACCCCTACTGCCGTCATCGCAACTTTTGTGAAGACAACATATGCCCCACCGACAGCACCACCAATAGCCGCTCCAATAAATGGTTTACCATAGCGAATATTTACACCAAAGATTGCTGCTTCTGTAATCCCGAATAAACAACTGATTGCAGAAGGTAGTGCAATACTTTTCATTTTTGCATTTTTAGTCATGAAGTAAACCGCAAAAGCAGCTCCACCTTGTGCCATATTTGCCATTGACCAAATTGGTAATAACGTATTAACGCCTGTGTCAGCAATCAATCCAAGTTCAATCGCATGGAAACTATGATGAATACCTGTTACTACGATTGAAGAATAAGCTCCACCAAATAATAATCCTGCAAAGATTCCGAAGTTTTCTAAGGCATAAGATAAGAACACTGAAATACCTTGTCCCACCGTATTTGCAAGAGGTCCTACAACGGCAAGCGCTAAGAATCCTGTAATTAATACTGTTAATAATGGTGTTAATAAAATATCTAATAAGTTTGGAACGATTTTTCTAATACGTTTTTCTAAGAAGGCCATAATGAAGATCACAAGTAAGATAGGTAGAACGGTTCCTTGATAGCCAAGTAACGGCATATCAATCACACCAAATACTTTCATTGTTTCGTAACCTTCACCCGATGTCCATGCATTTTGTAAGTTGGGATGAATCATAATCGCTCCAACTGTAGCAGCTAAATAAGGATTTGCTCCAAATTCTTTTGCTGCTGAAATCGCAACTAGGATCGGTAAGAAAATGAAAGCTGCTGATGAGAACATGTCTAACATCATGAACCACCATGAATCAGAATACATATCTAATCCAAATTTAGTCGCTGCTCCTAATAATCCCATTAATAATCCCGCTGCAACAATTGCAGGAATGATTGGAACAAATATATTAGATAAAACGCGAGCTAATTTTTGGAATGGATTCATTTTTTGAGCATCTTTAGCTGCTTCTTTTACTTCACTCGTACTCATTTCCTGAATACCCGCAAGGCTTGCTAACTGTGCATATACGTCATTTACAATCCCTTGGCCAATAATGATTTGGAATTGTCCACCCGTTGAGAAAACCCCTTTAATTAAATCTAATTTCTCGATTTCTGCTTTATTTGCATTTGCAATTGATTCATCTTTTAAAACTAAACGTAAACGCGTGGCACAATGAGCAGCACTTGCTATATTTTCTGCCCCACCTATTAACTCTAAAATCGCTGTCGCTGTCTGTTGATTCTTGTTGTTTGTTGACATTAAAACTCCTCCTAAAGTATTAATTTTAATAACTTCTTAATCCAGTAAAACATTTCGGGATGGTCACTTGGTTTCAAAGTTTAAATTAATTGGTTTAAACCAGCAGTGTCATTTTTATTGATTCATTTAACATTTTATACAATTAGTATGTGTCATCTTATTGAATAGTATCAACTGATTTTTTTACACCTTATCAAATTTAGTAAAACTAAATAGATTTAACAAAAATAGATCAGTTCAGGATATACTAATTTTAAATTAATTCGTTAAGTCCTTATCCAACTATTCAATGCTACTTTATTGTATAAGCAACTATTCTTTTAGTTATTTCCTTGTCTTGCTGATAAAATTTAAATCCACTGCAAAATAAATTAAAATCAGTCATCATTTTATTTTTCCCTCACGGAAGGGAACGTTCCCAATTGTGCGAAAAAAAAATTCAACTTCAGACATTACGTAAAAGAGTGTGTGAAATAAAGATTAGGGAACGTTCCCAATTTACTCTAAAAAAAAGTATAATAATCTTGATTTCGAGATTATTATACACTATCCCTATTAATAAGTCTATAATTCATAATAAAATTGCTTTCATTTTTAACCATACTTATTTTTCCAGTTATTATTTGATTCATAATCATCTCTGCACTTTTAGCACCTAATTGGTGATATGGATATTGAATCGTTGTCAATTTTGGGGTGATTAAGTTCCCACTTTTTGAATCACCTATTCCAACAATGGCAATATCTTCAGGAATTTTATAATGGAATTCGTTTAAATATTGCATGGCTCCAATCGCTAAATGATCAGTAACAGCAAAGATGGCACTTGGTACCCTGTCACTAGACATGATTTCCTTAGCTAAATTATAACCACTTTGGATGCTAAAATCACCTATTTTAATAGCATCTAACTGAAGAGGTAGCTCATGTTCTTTCAACGCATCCATATACCCGCGTTTACGCTCCACACCAACCGCAACGTCTTGCTCTGATACGCCAATAAAACCAATCTGATTATGTCCTTTATTAATTAAAAAATTAACAATTTCCTTAGATGCCTCATAATCATTATTAGAAACAGAAGGAAAATCTTCAACCTTTTGTGCCACAACGACAATTGGGACTTGCAGTTCTTTCATTAACTGTTTATGTTGTGCTGTCAAAACCGTTGCCATAAATATAATGCCATCGACGTAGTTTGATTTAAATATCTTCAGATAATTTATTTCTTTTTCTATCGACAGGTTCGTATTTGCAATTAACACTTCATAGTCAAAGGTCGAGGTTATTTCTGTAATCCCTTCAATGACTAAAGCCGCCGTTTCGGTACTAATCTTTGGCACAATGACTCCAATTAATTTCGTTTTATTTGTCCGCATGATTTGAGCATGACGAAGCGGAGTAAATCCTGTTTCCTCAATTACTTTTTTTATTTTATCGCTTGCACTAGCACTAACAGCTCCATCATTTAGGTATCGCGATACGGTTGACTTAGATACCCCAGCAAGTTCTGCTATTTTAATTATATTCATCTCATCACCAATTTCAAAAAGATTATATACTGAACTGTTTTTTTATAGGTTGTGTCGCTTATTAGACTGTTAATTTACTTCATAAAAAAGATAGCCATTCGTTAAAGCTATTCCAATAAAACGTTGAAATCTCATCTCGTCTTTTAAGTTCAATCAAGTAAAAAAATAACCGCGGTATATATATGTGATTTTAGTTTAGCACATCCCCCATATCAGTACAATATTTATAAAAAGAATTATTAACACTTTTGCCTATCATCTCATACTATATAAAGTATGATTTAACACAGTTTAGAGGAGGGGTTTTAGATGTTTAATTTATCTACTTTTACAAATGATATTGAAAAGTCCAATCAAGAATTCAATCTTTTTGATTTACTTGGGCAAATGGAAAACATGTTTGTTACAACTGCACAATCCGCTTTAACAAATTTGAATGCATTCAATATATATGATGAAGGTCATCGTTATGTTGTTACTGCCCATGTTCCTCAGTACCAAAAAGAAGACATTAAACTTTTAGTTGAAGAAAATCGATTAATTATTAATCTGCAACAACATTCAAAACAATCAAGTGATGCATTTAGCTCACAGCAATTTCAATCTATGACGCAAAGTATTAACGTAGGTGATGTTGAAATTGAAAAAATAAAAGCTTCATTTAATGATGGAAACTTAGAAATCATTTTACCTAAAAAAGAAGTGACCGTTATTAATCGAAGAATTATTGAACTTAAATAATCATTCAACATAAAAAAATAGGCTACCCAAATGTGAACCGCTACCTGTTGAGTAAACAGGTAGCAACTTCATAACCGGGCAGCCTATTTTTTTTCACCTACTTAATCATTAAACATTTACGACATTCATTTAGTACCTCTTTATTTCTTTGATGACTGTTGTATCTTATTACTTCCCTCTTCTTGGTTCATCTTATCCCTATTCATCTTTTGTTTCCCATTTTCTTGATTTCCTAATACCTTTAAATTAAGGTCTGTTGGAATATTCCCATATGTCGTGCTCGGTTGCTCCCCCTTTATTTGTGCCAAGATACTTGCTGCTCGATCTTGACCAAAAACAAATAATTCCTGATAACCTACTAAGTACTCATCATATGTATAAAAGGCTGTGGCATCTTTCATCACATAATCACTAATTAACTCATGCGTCGTTTGAATTGTTTGTTCATAATACCCAGATAGGATATACACGTTCACTAATTCTTCTAAATACAAGTGATACATCTCTTTGTATTCATCGACATCTAACAATTTAGAAATAAGTGGACTATTCTCCATAGAATCTGTGACCGGAGCATCTATTGGGAAATTAACGACTTTACTAGCCTCACTCATTTGAAAAGCCCCAAATGATAAATTTAAATCCCACGGAAGTATTTGGAGAACACCCTCTAATTCATATAAATAGTAATTATGCTTTAATTGACCTGCATAACTGTCTAAATTTACTAAAAACGTATTCACTGCGAAGTACCTTAAAATTTCTTCTATATCTAAATATGTTTCTAGCTCTATTCCTTCACTTAATTTTTTTATAATTTCAATAAGATTCCGTTGATCTTCTTCTGTTGTATTTTTTGATTCAATATTATCAAAAATAGATGAGTAACTTTCTATTATGTCATCGGTATAAACTAAATTAGATCCTAGAGAACTCTGCATCCCCTTTTTCATCCCTCCCTCGTTTATAAATGAATTAGAATCCATTTCATCTTCATGTATCCCAGGTTGCATGAATTGATTTCTTTCAACACCTTCAGAAATTTCACCTTCATTCATAAAAGGATCCATCATTTGATTTCCTTCAACACCTTCAGGTAGCTGCCCTCCATTCGTCGGAGGTTGCATCAGTTGATTTCCTCCCCCCATATCCATACTTTCAGGTTTATATAAGTTACCGTCTAAGGTATTAAATTGGCGTTCTACAAAACTATCATTCATCACTTCTACTGCTAAATATAATCCCCAAGGCTCCCCATTGACTGTGATTGAAGCAAAAGCAAACCCTGGCGTTGCAATTCCCATTGACTGCATTAAATCATAGGACATATATTCTTTCATATACGTCGCATCACCGATATTATTATTTAATACAAACTGTTTTAATCCATAATAATTTTGTCCACTTTCATATTCATTCAATTTAATTTTAAAGCTATAACGATCGCTGTCATCATTACTAGCTACCGTGGCTAATGATGAATTTCCTTTAGCTCTGATCCCAATCGAACTAATCTTTTCACCATTAATGACAATGTCTGCAGCCGTGTATTCTTATAACACTGCATTTTCAATTAACGCTAGCCACTCATCTTCTGCGATTTGAATATCAATTTCTATAAGTTCCTCTTTATTGAAAAGTTTCGTTATAAAGTCTGGTTGTCCACCAGCAGACTCTTGACCTATTTCTTTACTATCTGACAACCTCCAACACACTAGCCCTGCAAAGAAAATAAGGAGGATAGCTAGTAAATAACCTATCCCAATCTTATCTTTATTGTTCTTCATCTCATGCCCACGCCCTTTCATCCGTCTATCAAGCATAATTTACATGAAAACCCTTAAAATAATCTTAAATTATATAAGTCCAGATAAGTTTTTCACATCGCAAAAACTTTAACTGGTCTATAGGATATCTTCGTCGTACAGTATTTAAAGTTCTTGACTTGCAACCCATACGATAAAATATCTATCACTTTGTAAAAAGAAAGGCATTTATCATTTAAAAGTTGCGATGTATTTGTAGATTATTTATCTGTTTATATATAGATTCATAAAAAAAACTAATCTAGCGTAGTTTTTTAAAATCTGTTCATGCCAATCTGATACTTCCTAATGATCTCAGTTTTGAGATGAAAAGGTCTTGCTAAGCCTGATTTAACTAAAGTCTACTGTTATTCTCC
Organism: Turicibacter sp.; assembly: GCA_051646305.1. GTDB lineage: Bacteria > Bacillota_I > Bacilli_A > MOL361 > Turicibacteraceae > Turicibacter. Next base: position 25,980 of record JBOFCV010000487.1, on the reverse strand, counting down.
AACTGAATACATATTCATGAGGAATAACGATTGTTTAAATACTAACATAACAGGATACCCTACTATTTTTAAGGTAGTTTTAAGAAACCTGTGGTAACATAAATTCATCGAGGTGAATAATCATGAGAATTTTAATTGTAGAAGATGAAGTACGTTTAGCTGAGGCAATCGGACAGATTCTAAAAAAGAATAAATATTTGGTAGATATCTGCCATGATGGATTAAGTGGGTATGAGTTTGGTTTGACTGGTATTTACGACGTCATTATACTAGATATCATGTTGCCCAAAATGAATGGACTTGATATTTTAAAAGAGTTACGTCTTCATAAAATTGTGACCCCTATTATCATGTTAACAGCCAAACATGAACTCTCAACTAAAGTAACAGGTCTTGATTTGGGTGCGGATGACTATTTAACTAAACCCTTTGCAACTGAAGAACTTTTAGCCCGTTTACGTGCCCTAACACGTCGTCAAGGAAGTCTTGTGGATCATTTATTGACGTTTAACGACGCGACCTTGAATGTGTCTACCTATGAATTATCACATCATGAACGTTCTGTAAAACTTGGGTTAAAAGAATTTAACATCTTAAAGCAGCTCTTTGATCATGGGGCCCAAATTGTTACCAAAGAAGAACTGATTGAAAAAGTATGGGGATTTGATTCCGACGCTGAACATAATAATGTCGAAGTCTATATCTCGTTTATTCGTAAAAAACTAGCCTTTATTCAATCCAATGTGCTAATTAAAACACACCGTGGCATTGGGTATTGTTTAGGAGTTAATGAATCATGATAAAAAAACTAAAACATCGTTTCATCCTCATTAACTTTTCACTTTTATTTGCGATTCTGTTAACCGTTTTAGGTGGCACTTACTATCTCATGAGTAAAGTAACAAAATCTCAATCCATTAAATTTATTGAAACTGTTGCAAAAAGTGATGGAGACTTTTTAAAACCGACGCCATTTTTTCAAGAAGGTGGACGTCCCTTTAAAAATAGTGATGACGCTCGCTTCACCATCCAATCACCTGACTATGGGCAGTCGTTTGACGACGTTATGAAAAAGAATTCCTTTACGATTTTACTTGATAAGAATGAAAATTTAATTCAAATGATTTCAAATGAAGAAACTGAAGCGACGCTAGTTAGTGGAAAAGATTTAGTTTCTCAAACCCTAGAAAAACAAGAAAAAATCGGTACCCTTACTTATAACAACCAAGAACTTAGATACCTGATCCAAAACCGTCCCTACGGAAGCATTATGGTTTTCTTAGACCGTTCCTTTGAAATGGTTTCTTCCAACCAATTAGCCATTGTGCTCTTGATGATTGGGACGCCCATGCTCATCATTTTATTTGTGATCAGTGTCTTTTTAGCTTCATGGGCCATAAAACCGGTTGACCTGGCGTGGACGAAACAAAAACAATTTGTTGCTGATGCCTCACACGAATTAAAAACACCACTCGCTGTCATTGAAACGACAACGGATGTTTTAATTGCTAACGCATCCGAAACGATTGAAAGTCAATCAAAATGGTTACACTATATAAAAATCGAGACTGATCGCATGTCAAAACTCATTAGCAATTTGCTCTACCTCGCAAAAGTTGATAATAACGAAACAGTTCAAACATTTTTCGAGTACAACCTTAGTGAATCGATAACTACCGCCTGCCTACCGCTTGAATCACTCATATTTGAGACAGGACAACACTTTGATTTCGAGATAGAACCAGATATCTTTTTTACTGGCGAAGAGGAATCTATTAAACAAGTTGCCATTATCTTGCTGGATAATGCGATGAAATACTGTTCGGTTGAAGGGGAGATAAAAGTCGCGTTACATAAAACTTTGCAAGGAATTAGTTTAAGCGTCTCAAATACTGGGGACGGGATTGCTCCTGAGCACTTGTCTAAAATTTTTGAACGTTTTTATCGGATTGATGATTCTAGAACACGTGAAACAGGTGGCTATGGACTTGGTTTATCGATTGCAAAATCGATTATTAAACAACATCATGGAACAATCTCTGTAACGAGTGTTCCCAATGAGCTAACCACGTTTAAAGTTAGTTTACCTGTCAAAAAATAAAGATTATTTTCTATCATAAAAAAAAGATTTAGTCCGAAGTTTTCACTTCTGTCTAAATCTTTTTTTATCCTTTTCTTCAAAGCTATTCTTTGACTAAATTTGATATAACCCCGTGGACAAATATCGTTCGCCGGTATCTGGTAGTAAAACAACAATTCGTTTGGCTTGATATTCAGGGCGTCTTGCTAATTGCGTAGCGGCATATACAGCGGCACCTGATGAAATACCAACCAGTAATCCTTCTGTATTGGCTAGTTCACGTGATGTATGGATTGCATCGTCATCCTCAACTTGGATAATTTCATCTATTACGTGCTGATTTAGAATTTTAGGAATAAATCCAGCACCAATCCCTTGAATCTTATGTGGACCTTTTTTCCCTGTTGATAGAACGGGAGATCCTTTTGGCTCTACTGCAATAATTTTCACGTTTGGATTTTTTTCTTTTAACACCTCACCAACACCAGTAATCGTCCCTCCAGTTCCAACCCCCGCAATGAATACATCTATCGCTCCATCACAATCACACCAAATTTCTTGCGCTGTCGTTTCGCGATGAATAGCTGGATTTGCAGGATTTTCAAATTGTTGCAACATGATCGCATTAGGCATAATTCGAACAAGCTCTTTTGCTTTTTCAATGGCCCCCTCCATGCCAAGTGGACCTGGTGTTAATATAAGTTTGGCCCCGAGTGCCTTAAGTAAATTTCGACGTTCTAGACTCATCGTCTCGGGCATAACAAGCGTTAAATCATAACCTTGTGCTGCGCATACAAAGGCAAGACCAATTCCTGTATTTCCACTCGTTGGTTCAATTATGATTGAATCTTGTGTTAGCACACCGCTACTTCGTGCCTCTTCAATCATGGCTTTTGCAATACGATCTTTTACACTACCGCACGGATTAAAGTACTCTAGTTTAGCGATGATATCACCTTTTAATTCGTGATAAGTTGAATAATTTGTTAATTGTACCAACGGGGTATTTCCAATTAATTGGACTAAACTAGTTGCTATTTTTTCCATCCATCCCACTCCTAATAATTCTTTTAGTTTCTTGATTTCTCAATCAGTATATTCAGAGTAGACGTTTGGGCATACTGATTTTCAAATCTTTCCTTATAAAAGGTTTTACAAATAATGGTTTTTGAGCTACTATATTAGTCATACGCTATATATGCGCTAGAAATTTAATAAATTTAGACTTTAAATTACCTATTTTCGTGCGAGGTCATTTTGCCATGTCAGAATATATATATCTATGACTTCGAAAACTGATTTCTAAATGTATGCTTAAATACTATGACTTCAGTGGAATAAAAAACATTACTTTCGATCTATTTATCATTTAATTCCTAATATGATAACCCGTCGCATCCGTTTTTTAAAAATATAAATTCAAAAGTACGACTTATCTACTAAAATTTAATGTCGCTTTGTCCTATTAAGTGTTACATCATCGGTCAGTCGTATTTTAAGAATAAACATTTATTTCAATCTAAAATTGCTCATACTAATCCATAGGGGCTTAATAAAATAGTCTCCGTTTTATTTCATAGTTAGAAGACCTACTCATAACTAAATGATAGGGAAAATCCTTAAGTGTCTATTTAATGACTCACATACACAATTCGTTTATTAAAATCATCAGTTCACTATAAGCACCAACAGTAAAACTAATCCGTTAGAGTACTATCGGTTGACTGAGCATCAAGATTTTCTATGTTTTCAAAAAACAAAAACTAGAACTTCTAGAACCGTGGGCATCAAGGCGTTCTACGTTTTCAAAAAACGAAAACTAGAACTTCTAGAACCGTGGGCATCAAGGCGTTCTACGTTTTCAAAAAACAAAAACTAGAACTTCTAGAAAATTATTTAATAGTTAGAAGGTGCTTTTTAAACTATTGCCAACATTTTAGTTTCTATTTAGATTACGTTTTGGGAGGAATTTAAATGAATGAAAAGGTAAAAAAATTAATTGGGATTATGATTTTTATCGGGATTCTCAGTTTGACATTATATTTTATTTTTAAAGAACAATCACTCACATCTATCATTCAAGCCTTACTTGCAGTAAATCCTTGGTTTATCTTTCTTGGTTTTTTTATGATGATTCTTTTTATTGCGTGCGATGCACTCAAATTATCTCTTGTTTTAAAGGAGTTTAACTTCTCTATTTCTTTTTTAAAAACATTAGGCTATGCCTTTGTTGGATTTTATTTTAGCTCTATCACACCTTCTGCATCCGGTGGCCAACCCGCTCAAATGTACTATATGAGTAAGGATGACATCCACGTTTCTTATTCATCCCTTACCTTACTAATTACAACAATCGTCTACCAAGTCGCTACTATTTTATATGGCGTGACCATGTTTGTTTTAAATTATTCATTTGTCATCGATCAGTTATATGGTGTTAAACTACTGTTATTTATCTCACTTTGCATTAACAGCCTCATGATTATAGCCATGCTTGCTATTATGTTTTCAAAGCGTTTTGTAAAAGTTGGGGTTTATATCCTAACAATTATTTTGTATAAACTAAGACTTATAAAGGACTTAGCGGCAACACGTGATAAAATTGAGATTCAATTAGGTGAATACACAAAAGGTGCAAACTATATAAAAACTAAACCCCTTCTTATCGTTAAAGTGATTTTGGTTACTATTTTTCAAATGACAGCCTTATACTTTATTCCATTTCTAGTTTATAAGGCATTCAACTTATCTGATTATAGCGCCTTTCAAATGATTGCTATTCAATCTTTACTAACACTTGCTGTCTCAGCTTTACCTTTACCTGGAGCCATGGGGGCATCAGAAAATGGATTTATGATGATGTTTAAACTATTCTTTGCAACTAACCTATTAATTCCTGCCATGCTTATCAGTCGCGTTCTTAGTTTCTATAGCATGTTACTATTCAGTGGAATAATTACTTTAATAGTTCATTTAATAACTCATAAGAAAAAAATTAAATCAAACGATTTATCCAAATCTTATCAGCCCCACGCATAAGGTACCAGCCTGGATACTAAAAATGGCACTGTCTTCACTTAGACACTGCCATTTTTTTATACCTGATCTCTAAAATAGAACGTATTTATTCTAAGTCATGTTTTTCTTTCAATTTATTGAATTCTTCCGTAATAACTTTAAGTTGATTTTCATCACAAATCAATCGTAGACCAATTCGTGCTAGTATCTTCCCGCCCTTAATCATTGCTTCATATCCTTCTTCTGAATCAGCTGCTTCTTTAAATTGTTGGGTATGAATTGCAACACCAGATTCACAAATTTTTATCGTTGGGTGAATCGTTGGAATGATTAAACTAACATTTCCAGCATCTGTTGACCCAATGCTTTTCACCTGTTCTGTCTTAACCTCTAGTCCCAAAGCTTTCGCTTCTTCTACATATAACTCATCAAATGAAGGACATCTTAACAATTCTTTTACACGATTCAAATGATGATCACACTTGAATGTACACCCTGTTGCAAGTGCTGCACCTTCACCAATATTAATCACTTTCTCGCTAATCTCATCACAATGACTTGATGTATTCGCACGAATATAAAAACTCGCCTTTGTATAGTGAGGAATTATATTGGGAGCATCTCCACCTTGCGTGATAATACCATGAATTTTAACATCAGGGGTTACTTGTTGTCTTAACGCATTAATTCCATTAAAAAATAAGATCATCGCATCTAACGCATTAATTCCAAGTTCAGGTGCTGATGCTGCATGTGAAGGCCTACCAAAAAATTCAAAAGATACTTTTTTTATGGCTAAAGATTCCCCCGTCACAGCTGTTTCATCAAAAGGATGAATCATCATACAAACATCTACGCCCTCAAAAACATGATGTCTTACGTACGATTCTTTTGCATTCCCATTTTCCCCGCCCTCTTCAGCTGGACAACCAAATAGCCTAACTTCGCCACCAAGCTCATCAATCACTTTTGATAATGCAACCCCACTACTCATACTCATCAAAGCAATCAAATTATGTCCACACGCATGACCAAGTCCTTTTAACGCATCATACTCAACTAAAAAACCAATAACAGGACCCTTTTTCACGCCTTTTTTGTAAGCTACAAAACCAGTCTCATGCCCTGCAATTCCAATCTTCACCTCAAATCCTTCTTCTTTTAATAACGTGGTTAACTGCTCACAAGCATAATATTCCTGGTTTCCAAGTTCTGGTCTTTCATGTATCGCGTGACTCATCTTTATATAACGTTCTTTCTGCCTCTCTATGTAGCAGTCTACCTGCTTTTGATATATTTGAATGTCTAGCATATTTATCATCCTTTCCAACTTAAAGAATCATTCTTCTAAATTGCTTTCCTCGTAGCCTTTTTGATTAATGATAACGGCTGATTTCTCCGTTCATTATTTGTCTATATAGAAATAGAAGCGTATTTTATATTTTTAGAAGCAACTGCTAGATCTTAAACCCTTTGGTACACAGCAATATAAACGTAAAGCTTTAATTCTTTACGATTATATTGAACTTATCTATATAAGTCTAGATAAGTTTTATACATAGGTATTACTTCTATTTAGACTATAGGATATCTTCGTATCAAAGCATTCACTATTTAAAAGTTGCTAGGTATTTCTATATTATTTATCTGTTTCTATCTAGTTACCTAGGATTATAGATCACCTCTGATAAGTTGTTATTGATTCAAAAACTTGAATCCGCTCATATGACGGTATCATTTTATTTCTCCACACAGCTAACTGGACTTATCTATTCATTCGCTTATTTACAACAAAATGTTTCCCAGGAAACAAGGAAATTTGACGCTTATCCTTAATATTTTATGTTGCATTTAAGTATTGTGTCCTTATTTAGGGAAATTATGTAAAGTTAGAAGGTCTGCTATGTGTGAACACCATAAAAAAAAGGTTAAGATCACGTGCTGATCCTAACCTTTTCTCATGAAGAATTTATTAATTAACCTGGTGATAATCATTTCATCTACTTAATCGTTATCTCAATTAATAGGTGAATTAATAAAACTTTAACTTAAAAATTAATGAGGATATCTAGCTTATATTCAAATACATCTGGTTCAATCTTTTTAATAAACTAAACAATTCTTTAGTGTAATGGGTAGCCATAACAATCGAGTCCCGTTTGACTCTGCGCATCCTGAACCACTTCATACGTACGGTATCCACCTGATAAATTTTTAACGTTTTTAAAGCTATTTTGTTTCAAAATTTCTAGACCGAGATAGCCTCTAAATCCTACTTGGCAATACACTAAAATATCTTGGTCAGTTGGCACATCACTTAAACGATCTCGCAAATCATCGATGGGAATATTTTTAGCACCTTTTATATGTCCTAAATTAAATTCACGTGGCGTACGAACATCAAGTAAATACCCACCCTCTTTCACGAATTCATCGACTTCATTATAATGCAACACTTCATAATCACCAGCTGCCACATGAGTTCCTACATACCCTGCCATATTAACCGGATCTTTGGCTGATGAGAAGGGTGGGGCATACGATAATTCTAAGTCTGGTAAATCATAAACAGTTAAACTTCCTTTAATCGCTGTTGCGATAACATCAATCCGTTTTTCAACACCAGACTTTCCAACTGCTTGAGCACCATATAAGCGTCCACTTCCTTTTTCAAATAACACTTTTAAATGTAATTGAGACGCCCCTGGATAGTATCCTGCATGATTATTTGGATGAACAATAATGGATTCAAATGCAATATCATTCATTTTTAAAGCACGTTCGTTGTATCCCGTTAAAGCCACATCTAAATCAAAGATTTTAGCCACTGATGTCCCTAAACTTCCGTTGTATTTAACATCCATTCCATTAATATGGTCCGCAACTAATCGCCCTTGACGATTTGCAGGCCAAGCAAGTGGAATTTTAACGGGGTGTTTGGTGATATAATGTTTAACTTCTACCGCATCCCCAATCGCATAAATATCCGGGTTTGACGTTTGCAGATGATCATTAATTTCAATTGCTTTTGTCACCCCTAATGTTAATCCTGCTTGCTTTGCTAATTTGGTATCCGGTACAACACCGACCGCCATAATTATCATGTCCGTTTGCACGTCACCATTTTGACTAAGAACAGCCACTGCTCCATTATCTTTAATTTCCACGACAGAATCATTCAAAATTAAATTTACACCTTTACGTTTCAATTCTAAATGTAGGAACGCTGCCATTTCGTAATCAATCGGGGCCATGACTTGATTCGTGTTATTAACTAACGTCACTTCCACACCGCGATGTACTAGATTTTCTGCTACTTCTAATCCAATAAATCCTGCACCAATTACAACCGCTTTTTTTACTTGATGGTCAAACATATAGTTATAAATTTTATCCGTATCTGGCACATTTCTTAACGTAAACACATTAGTTGCACGTTCGATTCCTTTGATTGGCAACATGATGGGTTTTGCCCCCGGTGAAAGAATTAATTTATCATAAGTTTCATCGTATTCTTCATGAGTTTGATGGTTTTTGACATGAACGGTTTTCGCCTCTGGATTAATACTCATCACTTCACAGAAATTTCTCACATCTAAATTAAACCGTTTAGAAAGACCGGGTACCGTTTGAACTAAAAGCTTCTCACGGTCAGTAATTACTTCCCCAATGTAGTACGGTAATCCACAATTTGCATAAGAAACATATTCATCTTTTTCAAACATGATAATTTGATCTTCTTCACTTAAACGACGAAGTCTTGCCGCCGCTGTTGCACCACCTGCAACCCCACCCACGATAATAATCTTTTTCATCTTGCCACCTCATCTTCTATTTTTATTTTTTATAATTGTTCATTCAACCAACCTTCAAGTGTTGCTTTCGGTCTAAAACCAGTTGTTTGGTTGACCGGTTGAGCGTCTTTAAACATAATTAAGGTTGGGATACTCATCACTCCATATGCTTGAGCAATTTTTGGATTTTCATCTACATTTACTTTTACAATTTTAGCTTTCCCACGATAATTAACTGCCAATTCATCAAGAATAGGCGCAATCATTTGACAAGGCCCACACCAGTCCGCATAAAAATCAACTAACACGACACCTTCTGCAATTTCAGTTCCTAAATCATTATTTTTAACAAATCGTACACTCATCTTACTTCCTCCATTTTATATTTATTTTTCTAACTGATACTTATCTCTTTATTTTACTCATTACCGTATACCCTTTAAAATCATATACACCTTTATCACGTGATTATAAAAGTGACAGTGAGTTTAGTTAAGCTTTAAAATGATTACAATCACTTTAAGATGACCCCACATCAGTGTATCCAAGCTTTATTAGACGCAGATGCAGCAGCTTATCTATTGCATTTATCAGTACGCGTTCATCCCACCCGTTACATTTATCACTTTATACCCTTTAACACGCAATGATTGACAGACCTGCATGCTGCGACCACCTGATTGACACACAATGTAATATTCAACAGCTTTATCTAAGAATTTTTCAGGATGACTCATCATTTTTCCCATTGGAATATTTTTAGATCCAGGTACTTTTTTACCTAAAAATGTTTCCAGTTTGCTTCGGACATCAATCACATTTATATTTTTATTTTTATTGACCAACTCACTCGCACTAATTGATTTCATTTCGCCCACCTCATCCTAAATTTTGAATGTTTATTTCTTGATTCTTCTAATTACTGTTAACTTATGCTAATTGACCTGGAAATGCTCCTGTCCCACCCACCACATTATGAACAGTGTATCCTTGCACCTCAAGCATCATACAAACCATTTGACTTCTTCCACCTGATTGACACACGATATAATAGTCCTCATTTTGATTAAGATTTTGTGCTGGATTTTGAATCAGTTGATTCATCGGGATATTTTTTGCGGTTGGAATATATCCGGTCTTATATTCTGATACCTCTCTGACATCGATTAAATTAATATTGCCTATTTTTTTTTGTAGCTCAACCATATTTATATGTTTCATTCTGTTCACTCCTAAGGTTTTTTTTATATTAGAACTTTCTTATATTCTTATTTTATGCGCAATTTCTAAAAACGTCAATAAAATTGCTCACTTCTATTTAATTTAAAAATCATTTGACTCATGACTTTCATTTCTATTAAAGTATCTCTTTTCATTAAATTCATACCTCAATCATCCAACTTGCTTCACCTAAAAAAAACAGTGAAGTCAATTAACGACCTCACTATTTTTTTAGGATTAGATTACCTAAGACTTATTTAGTTATATTTTTCAATTCTGAAACGTTCAAGCGTTAATTCCTGATCCTCATATGATTTAAATGTAAAGGTATAGTCTTTATTTGCTTCTAAGTCAATGTAGTTCGTATCAAAGAATCCTTTACATTCAAGTGGAACAAATCCAAAATATTTGGTGAAGGTATCTGCTTTTACATTAAAAGTAATTTCAGATGCTGTACTTGAAATGACATCAATCGTTACATTGGGTCGTCTCATTCTAAATTTATTTACCTTCGTGAAATGAATATTTCTATCAAACACCTTAGTTCCGTATTCCAATGCAACATGTAAGTAACAATCTCGTTCATCATTTCCATTTAATAAATACGGTTTAGAGAATGATTTAATGTAGCATGATTTATTGGCTTCAATCGATAAATCTATCACCTCTTCTTTTAAAATATCGCCATTTATATGCTTAACACTTAGCGTTAATTTCCCTTCATAATAGGTAGGCACATCTGAAACGACATTAAAGTGGAACACATGATCACTTTCTTTATACGTGATAATAACATCTTCGCAGGCACTTTTCACAAAATATTGAGTTGCCTTCCAATTCCCATAATAATCAATAGATGACCAACTTGGTCCTGGCCATGTATCATTAAGTTGCCAATACAGTGATCCCATGCAATATGGTTTTTTTCTTCTATGTACTTCAATGGCATATCTCATAGCCTCACCTTGAGAAAGCTGCGATTGGTAAACAAATCGATTGAAATCATCTTTACATGATTCGAAATACTCGTTTTGATAATGGTCAATAATTTCATTTCCAGCCCCGCTTCGTTGATGATGAAGCATCGTATTTGAATAAAGACTCAACTCACTGGCAGGTGCTATTTTTTCTAACGTTTCAATATTGGGAAACGATTGCACCCCATACTCAGAAACAAATCGCCCTGTGTAGGTGTCATAAGCAGAGAATGGTAATTTAGCATGCCAAACACCCCAAAAATGCATATCCCCAACTGTTGATTCATAGTCTGGGTGAATATATTTGTCTCCGGTCCAAGGAGACGATGACCAATAGCTATTCTGTTTGTCATATTTTTTTGTGATATCGTTTAACAAGTCATAGAATAGATAATCATGTGTTTCTGTTATTTTATCTCGAGTAGCTTGATCATATAATTGTTTCCAACCCCATCCATGGCCATACTGAGAACACCAAGCACTATCTATTTCATTATTCCCACACCAGACGGCAATAGAGGGATGATTTCTAAGTCGTTTAACTTGATAAATTGCCTCTTCTTTTACACTCTCTAAAAACTCAACATCGCCTGGGTACATCGAACACGCAAACATAAAATCTTGCCAAACTAAAATTCCCGATTCATCGCACAATTGGTAGAAATATTCATCTTCATAAATTCCACCACCCCAAACACGTAACATATTAAAATGACTAGCTTTTGCACTTTCGATTTCAAATGTATATCGCTCTTTCGTAATGTCTGTTGTAAAACTATCATTTGGAATATGATTAGCACCTTTCATAAAAATATCCTGTCCGTTAACTCTAAATAAAAATGATTGGCCGAAGTTATCATTTTCTCTGACGAGTTCAATGGTTCTTAATCCAATTTTTTGACTATCAAGTTGTGACCCAACTTTCAGATTAATCTCATATAAATAAGCTTCACCAAATCCATTTGGCCACCATAATTTAGGTTCTTCAATAAGATATGAATAATTTAATGTATTCTTACCGACCGTTAAATTTACTTTTTCATCTATCACAAGCTGTTGATCAAGCGTTAAGTTTAAATGAGTTTCCCCCGCTATAAAACTATCGATTAAAACTTCCATTTCAAGTAAGACATAACCATCTGCTTGATGAATTTGATTATAGTACACATTAGAAATCTTTAAATCCTCGTATGTTTGCAACAAGATATCTTTGTAAATACCTGAAGTAACAAACCTTGGTCCCCAATCCCAACCATAGTGATAAGGTGCTTTTCTTGCATGAACAGATAGTTTATCATTTCCCACTTCCCCTAAATTTGAAATATCATTACTTGCAGGTAAATTGTATCCTAGTTGTTCTATTTTTTTATAATCATGATTAATCGGCGAGGTAAAAATAATTTCTAATTTATTCTTTTCTCTTAATTTGCCGCTCACATTGACTTCATAGCTTATAAACATATTTTCACTGTTTAGAATTTCTTGGTGATTCAATAGCACTTGCGCATACGTGTCTAACCCACAAAATGTTAGAAATTGATTATTACTTTGCAAGAATTCCTGGTTAACTTCAAACTCGCAAACATACATCCAATCTTTTTTATCGATCCATTGAAGTCTTTTTTCATTGTCTGAATAAAATGGATCCTCTATCAGCCCATTAGCATATAAATCAGTGTGGATGACACCAGGCACTTTTGCTGGATACAAAGCTCCTTCATAAACAAACTTCCAGTTTTCATTTAATTTCATCAATTCTACTCCCCTTAGTCCTAGTTTTTTACCTCTCATGTTTAAAACTCTAACAAAACTCACCTAAGATTTAATTTTTAGTTTTACAAATCACCTGGTTTAATATACCACTTTCCTTTAGGCACACTATTATATAAAAGAATAAAGTATTTTCCTCTTTTTTAATTCTCTAATCGCGCCTGTTTAATATCTTTCATTATCCATCATACTTTACATTTTACATCGTGTAAAGGGTTTCATAATATTCCTGTAAAATTTGTCATTGTTCTGTTTTTTCACTTAAATCTACTTAATTAATCACAACATTCAAAAGCTTAATTCAAATTTTATTCCGTTAGCCTTCTTCTAATCTAAAAAAAGCAATGACCTTTATGAAATAGTCATTGCTTTCATTTTATTCAAAAAATGCGTTAGAATATACCACAGTTCCGTGGCTATTTTTTAATGCTTCTGGCTGTAACTCAAGTGCCATAAATGATTCATCTGGTACTTCAAATGGCGGATATATTTTATACTCACTCGCTTTCTTAAATCCAAAGCGTGGATAGTAAGTTTCGTGTCCTAACACGATAACTGACTTAAATCCCATTGACTTGGCAATCTCTAACCCTTTGGTCGTTAGTAAGGTTCCAATTCCTTGTTTTTTATATGCTGGTACTATAGCAAGTGGGGCTAATGCTAATGACTGTGAACTATCTTTATCATTGACGATATTTATTTTCGTAAATAAGATATGCCCAATGACTTCATCATTTAATTTGGCAACTAATGAAAGCTCTGGAATAAATTCATCACTTTTTCTAAGACGATCTACTAAATGCTGTTCTTGATGATCAGAATGTTCTTCGTTCTCAAATGCATCTTTTATAACTTGATGAACTTGATGATAATCTGATAGAATTTCTTGCTGGATTTTAATATTTGTCATAAATGATTCTCCAATCGTTACGTCTTAATTTAATTAAATAACACGCCATCCTCACTTTAAAAGATGATTTCATCCATCTTATATTATATCCTAATCTATATCAAATCTCTATTTGCTTATCTAATTATATTTAAGGTAGAAAATGTATTTGCATATTTACATCATCATTTGTTAAAACTTCTTATTAGTCATCGTTAATCATCTATATGATTTAAATCACTGTTTAGATAAGGAAGTGAAAAAATTGATTAGTATCCAAAGTCTATTAATCAGAGAAATCCTTAAAAGGATGATGAAAAAGCCTAAAAGTATTCGTCAACATATTGATTTACAACGCCTCCAAACAGAACCCTTTTCAAATTGGTCGAAATTATCTAAAGAAATAACCACCACTAAAACTTTTATCAATGGATTAAAATGTGAGTGGATATCTAGTGACGATACAAAAAAAAAGACATGTGTCTTATTTTTCCACGGTGGTGGATATTATGGCGGATCAATTAACACCCACCGTATGTTAGCCGGTGCTATTTCTAAAGAAAGCCAGGTCAAAGTATTATTACCAAATTATCATTTAGCTCCTGAATCTCCTTATCCATCCGCACTTGAAGATAGTATTGGTCTTTATTTATATTTATTAGAGATTGGATATAACCCTAATCATATTATATTAGCTGGTGATTCTTCTGGAGGTGGACTCAGTTTAGCAACCGTCCTTTATTTAAAAAATCATCACCACCCGCTTCCACGCGCAATTATTTGTTTATCTCCTTGGACTGATTTGAGTAATTCAAATCAATCACACTTAACAAAAGCAACATCTGATCCCGTTTTATCAACGATTAATCTAAATGAAGCAACAAATATGTACGCAAATAATGAACCACTAAATAATCCTTATATTTCTCCCATTCATGCTGACTTCACAGATTTCCCACCTATTTTCATTCAGGTCGGAAGTGAAGAAATATTACTAGACGATGCCCTTACTTTAGCTAAACGAGCTCGAAGTTTTGGTGTTCAAGTTACACTTGATATCTGGCAGGGAATGTGGCATGTTTGGCATTTAACCGGAGAACGTATTCCTGAAAGTTCTCAAGCCATTAAAGAAATAGGCTTATACATTAAATCTCTTTTTAAATAAGATAAATTTTACATTTATTAATTATTAATCCATTGCCACTTGTTATATCCTTGACATCCCATAATCCTATATTCATTTCCCCATACCTTCGTTCATTTTATTATTGCTATGCGTCGTAACGGATATCTCATTTTTAATATCATCACTCAATAATCCCCCGTAATTTTTCGAACATGATATATAATATATGTGGATAACTTAACAGCGATCAATAGTTTATTCCCAGGCACCTAAAACATATAAAAACCGCAGACCCCCTCCGTTTAACAGGGCTGATCTGCGGTTTTTATTTTTTATTTAGCTGATACTTTAGCTTTTAATACATAAACTGAAGCGTAGTTTCCTACTTCATCTGCGTATGTATCTAAGTTAATCGCCATTTTTTCTACATCATTTTCTTTGAATTTCACGTAAGCAGAAATCGCAAACTCTTCATCTAATGCTTTACCAAGTGTTGTAATATCTGATTTTAAATCATAGTTAAATCCAGGTTCATATGTTTTTTCCATTTTGAATTCTGGTGATTTTGGATTTGTTGTTTTTTCTTCATCAACTTCTCCAATTGAGAAGATTGAACGTGACTCTTCTGTATTTCCAGCATTCATGATCATGTGAATGATTGAATCTTTTTTAATCATTTGTGTCGTGTGGTTTGCTAATTCTTTCGTATTTGTTAACGTTCCATCAACGTATTCTTCCATTACCACGTTAATATTATATTGAGCATCTTTTGGTAAAAGCATAGAAGCAACCGTTGTTTGGTTTGCACCGTAGTCAGCTGATTCTAATAATAAGCCAATGACACCTTGCACTTCTTGTTTAACGACTTTAACGTCACCTTCAGGTAATTGTGCACCACTTGAACACCCGACTAATCCAACTGTTACTAATGCTGCCCCTGCTAATAAAGATAATTTTTTTAATTTCATCATCTATTCCTCACTAACTATATATGTTTTGACAATGTCATAAGTATAACATACTCACGAAAGTCCAATTGTGTATATTCTGTATCAAAAGCGGAAAATTCATGTATAAATTAATGATAAAGTATTATTATTTCCCACTAATCAAACTATCATTTACTACCCCCTCCTTAATACGAAATAAAATGGCTGCCCGATCATCTAGTTGACCCGGTAGCCATTTTTTTTACTATTCGATTTCTCTTAATCGTTCCACAATACTTTTTGTTGTCATCTGACGATATAAAAGGGTTGGAATAATTAACATCAATATCGTAATTACAACCATGACCGCACTAATCGCAACCAAGTAAACCCCTACCTTAAATGATCCATAAATCGGCATCACATAAGGTGCAATTAGTGACGCAATAAATCCAAGAGGAACCACAAATCCCAACGCCAATAACGTATAATACAAGCCTTCAAATGTTAACATTTTTTTGATCTGTTTCTTCGTCATCCCAATCGCTTCTAGCATGGATAACTCCAATTTTCGGGCAAAGATTCCGGTGATAATTGAATTGATCACGTTTAAAATACCAATGAATCCAAAGATACTTGCCACAACCATTCCAACACTTGTGTACGTCCATTTCATTTCTTCAGAAACTAATAAAAATTGATATTTTGATTTGAAGAATAAATGTTCATTTCCACTTTTAAAGATTATTTTAGAAATAGCATCTGATGCTTCTTTTAAGTTAGCCTCTTCATTTAACGTCACGCCAACTTGCCAAATATAGTCTTCTGAATTTGGGTAAATCGACTTAAATGCTTGTTCTGGAATCGTGAACATTCCTAAATTATTACTAGTCCATCCATCAACATATCCCATAATTGCCATAACTTTAAACGTCTTCGTTACAAGCGCCTCTTCTCCAAATTCATCTCTTAAAACAAACGTCATAGGTAATTCATCACCTGCTTTAATAACACCGTATGCTTCATCACGTCGCAGAATAATATACTCCCCTGTTTTAAATTTTTCAGTATCTATTTTACCATCTATCACTTTTAATTTTTCTGACTCTTTAAGTATATCCTCCGGGTTCATCCCAACGACACTCATACGAACCCCCTCTCGTAGGTGAGAATAATTAAACCCTGTCCATTTTTGATCTGGATCCGGATAACTTTCGAATTCCTCTTTAATGAGTCCCTCATTTATAATTTCTGCATCAAATGTACCAAACGTTTCATCTTTAAAAATGGTCATTGGCATATAATATGACTTTACTTCTTTTACAACTTCTAAGTTTGAAATCTCTTCAACTAATTCTTTTGTAATGGGTTTAAAATCTGATCCACTAAAAGGGTAATACTCATTCCAAATTTCAATGTCATAAAACATTTGGCGATTTGTATGTTCTACAGGATCAAACCCCATAAAGATATTGATGACCAATACAAAGAGCGCTGAGCTTAGTGAAATCGAAAGCAACGAAATGAAGACTTTTTTCTTTTGATTCATTAGATTTGACCACGCCATTTTATGAATCTTACTTCCATTTACTCCTTTTTTATGATGCTTCTGACTTGTAGAAACGCTTGTGTAACGAAGGGCTTCGATCGGTGAAACGGCTCCCGCTACTTTTGCTGGCTTTCTACAACTAATAAACACCGTCACGAGTGCAAATAATGTCCCAAAGATAAAGATTGCAGGATGACGGGATATGATCACAAAGTTTTGATAGACTGTCTCTTTTAAGACCATTGGCGTTAAAACAACTCCCAAGATGTATCCTAAAATGAGCCCCACAGGAATTCCCACACTTGATAATAACAACGCTTGTCTGACGATTAATTTTTTCAACTGTGCTTTCGTTGTTCCAACTGTTTTAAGTAAGCCATAGAATTTAATCTCTTGAACGACTGAAATATAGAAGATATTATAAATAATTAAATACCCACTAAAAATAACGAGCAACACGGCCCCTATAACAGCGATGACTTGACCGATCACTTGACCATTAGAATCAGCTTCAAATTTAGGATGAGCTTTAAACGAATCACTTCCAACGGCCTGTGCTAAGGTTTCAAAAGCAGCGGTTGCCTCTTGCATACTTGAACGTTTTGATAGTGTCGATAAGTTAATAAAAGCTGTTCCTGTTTTTTTTACACCGATAATTGATGGATTATAATTTTCTACAAATTCAGGCGTTACAAAGACACTACTTCGTCCTGCACCTTTTGGGGTTACTGACTCATAATAACCGACAATCGTTAGATCCATAGGTGTGACTGTTCCATTCAAGTCTACATCTAGTGTGATAGTTGCACCCACAGCATAATCTAAACCTAACACATCTAATACCCACGTTGGAACTAGTGCTTCATTTAAATTTTTAGGATATGTTCCTTCTATTGGAACGACTCCTTTCATCGTGTAAATAACCTCATTGTTAACTGCTTCTAGTGTAACATTCTCGCCTAAAAATTCAGGGTTTTTAAGCGGCTCTTCACTAGCTAGTTGTGAAAATGCCATCTCTTCAATACCACTTTGATTTTTTAATTGCTCGAATTGAGTTAGGTTTACATGGATATAACCATCAGCATTTAATCCTGTTGTGCTTGTCACATTATACATTTCATTTGTTTGATAGAATGTTAGTCCCACCGTTAGCGTTGCTGTTAATAGCAACGTCGTTAACATAATTCCTAATATGACAAATATATTTCGCATCTTATTTTCTTTTAAACTTTTACGACTCAATCGTCTAATCACTTCATGATTGTTATTGTGTAACATGTGTTTCCCTCCTTGTTTTTTTATACCCAAATCTTTAGCTGATTCTTTAAAAACCTTTAGTTAACAATCTTTCCATCTTCGATGCGAATCACACGATCAGCCAGTTGCGCAATCGCCTCATCATGCGTAATCATCACAATGGTTTGATTAAATTTTTGACTAGTAATTTTGAGTAACCCTAAAACTTCTTGACCCGTTTTACTATCTAAATTCCCCGTTGGCTCATCCGCTAAAATAATAGATGGCTTACTTGCTAGAGCACGAGCAATTGCCACACGTTGTTGTTGTCCGCCCGACAAATTGTTAGGTAAACGGTCTTGTTTTCCTTCTAATCCAATCGTTTTAATAATATTAGTCACATACTTCTCATCTACAACATGTCCATCTAACTGGATCGGTAAGACAATATTTTCATACATATTAAGAATCGGAACTAAATTAAAACTTTGAAAAATAAATCCGATATTACGTCTTCTAAAAATTGTTAATTCATCTTCACTCATTGAGAAGACATCATGCCCATCTATTGTCATCGTCCCTTCTGTTCCATAGTCAAGTCCTCCAAGTAAATGTAACAATGTACTTTTTCCTGATCCTGATGTTCCAACAATGGCAACGAATTCACCTTTTTTTATTTCTAAACTCACATCATCTAATGCTTTTACTAATTGTTCCTCACACCCATAATATTTTTTCAAATTTTTAGCAACTAAGATACTCATTTTATATGCCTCCCAAAGGTTTATTTTTTTGTTTTGATTTGTTTACAGGATTATCTTACCATCTCATATGATTAAAAGTCCTAACAGATTTGAGATAATCTACCATTCAATTGTTACAGGATTGTGAGAATAATAAAAGCTTGATATAAACCTCTACGTTTGAGTTGATTGATCCAATTATATTAATTCCTACCTCACTCATCGCTTTCTTATAGACGAACCGGTAAATAGAGTGACTAACAGTTTAAAAAATAAAATTTGTCATTCTAACAGATACATAAGTTTTACTAAATTTTTCGTTCTTCTAAAATTTTTAGTAGGACTACAAGATCCCGTGGTCCTACGGTATTTAAGATTCAAGCACTGCGACTAATAATGTGAAATATTTAATACTTGGCAGAGAGACGCCCTATTCGTTAAAAAAACAAAGGCTATACAAAATCGTATCTATTTAGTTCCAAAAAATAATAAAAAGCCAACCTTTAAAAGTTGGCTTTTTATTCTCGTGGTAAATGGATTGAAAAGGTTGATCCCATTCCTTTTTGTGAGTTAACTTTAATATATCCATTTTGTTTCATGATAATTTCTCTGGCTAAATAAAGACCAATCCCAACACCTTCCATCGTCTGTGCTTCATTAGCGCGGTAAAAACGTTTGAATATATCATTGACCTCTTCTTTATTAATTCCCATCCCATTATCCTGTACAGAAACACTTGTAAACATGTCCGACTGTTCAACCTTTATGTTAATTTCTCCACTTGTTTGCGTATACTTCACAGCATTTTCAATCAAGTTAAAAATAACTTCCCCTGTCCATACCTTATCGCAGGAAATCAGAATTTCAGGATTACAGTCTACTTTAATCTCAATATCCTTTGCTTGTGATTTCGGGTAAACCCCACTCAAAGAATGTGCAATGAGTTGCGTTGCATAAACATCGGATTTACTTAATTGAATCACTCCATTTTCAAGGCGTGACATTTTAATTAACGCTTGAACTAGGCTATCCAATTTATGTGTTTGCGACTGCATGGCCACTAAACACATTTTCTGTTGTTCTGTATCTAATTGACGATTAAGTAATGTCTCATTGTACATCGTTATATTGGCAATCGGCGTCTTAATTTGATGTGAAATATCACCAATTAACACTTTAATACTATCTTTTTCACTTGTATAACGCACTTCACGATTTTGAATCACTTCACTTAACTGCTTTAATTTATATTGAAGTTTTGCTAATAATGTCTCCTGATTTAGGTTGAATACAACTTCTTCTTGATTCATTAATTTATCAATGACAATTGCTGCCTCGGTTGTAAAAGAAACAAGTTGACTACGTATCCAGAACAAAAACAAACTAAGTAAAATCAAAATTAAACAAACGAATATCAAACTACTATACATGATCCATTTCACCTCGACACTCACCGAAGATGATAGATTCTTCATTTGATTCCAAAGGAAATAAATGATAGTCATGTAGCTTGCACATAAGGCTATGAAAGTTCCTACCAACCAATTTTTCATGATGATTTCCCACCCCAAACATAGCCGATACCATAAACCGTTTTAATATACACAGGCTTTGAAGACAGATTTTCAATTTTATTTCGCAGACGATTAATGTTCACGGTTAACGCGTGTTCCTCAACGAAATTGTCTTTTTCCCATAACACATCGAGTAAAAATTGGCGAGTTAACACCTCACCTCGTGATTCCACGAAGGCCAGAAATAATTTATATTCTGTCGGTGCTAAATCGATGAGTTTTCCCTGTTTAGTGACGGTCATTTGTTTCAAGTCAATTTCAAATTCATCCACTTTAATGATTTGTTGGTTTGTCGCAGTTCCTTGATAACGACGAAGCAGAGCTAACACACGTTCTCTTAAGATATTGACACTAAATGGCTTAGTCACATAATCGTCACCGCCTAATCTAAATCCGGTCATCATGTCGAGTTCTAAATCACAAGCTGTTAAAAATAAGATGGGCATATCGTAAGTTTCACGAACTTTTTTACAAAAGTCAAAGCCACTTCCATCCGGTAAATTAACATCTAATATGATTAATTCAATTGACTGTTTTTTTAAATAGTGGCTTGCTTCTTTTAGATTAAAAGCACAGACAACTTCAAAGCCATCCATTTGGAAGTTAAATGAAATCCCATTATTCAACATCACATCATCTTCAACAATCATGATTGTACTCATTTATTTTCCCCCACCTCATTTTAAATTTTTAATTTTATTATCCAAATTATAGCATAGAAAAACAAACTCGAAGAAATAAAATTAGCTTTTGATAACAGGAATGAAGCAAAAAAAACAACCCGACTATGGATTGTTTTTCATAAAATAAGTTTTACCCTTAAATAGGAATGATTCGCCATAAGCTCACCTTAAATAAAAGTCTCACTTTAATAATCACTTACAGAAAAGTTTCATTCTTCTTATCCTTTACAGCGTTTTGCTTTTTCAATTAACTTCTCATAGATAGGTAACATATCTGGTTCCGTACAATACGTTTTGATCTCATGAACGCCAATCCATGCCACATCACTGTTTTCATCAACTTTTATTTGTAACACTTCATCCTCACTAGCTATTAAAAGATAAGCTACATTCAAATGAAGATGTGAGCTCACAAATTTTTTCTTTTTCATATGTCCCCACACCGGCAAAATATCAATCGCCATGATATCCTCACTTAAAGGTTTAGCACTTTTAATTCCAGTTTCCTCACATGCTTCTTTAATGGCAACGGCTAATAAATCACCATCACCATCGGCGTGCCCCCCTGTCCATGCAAAACTTTTATACAAGTTGTGATACACCATTAACACTTTATCTAAAGTCTCATTCATAACAAATCCCGAACTCGTCACATGAGCAAATTCATTTTCTCGCGTTAAAATATTATGGGGAAATTGCTTCAAGTAATCAAGCATCACCTGCTTATCTTGTTGCTCTTGCACATTTTGTGGCACATAGTTTTCTATACATTTGATATAACTCATTTCAATCACTCCTATTTATTCTCAAGCTCAAAATATTTATACTGATCATCTCGTTTTGTTTCTATCATACCAATTTTTTTAAGAAGTTGATAGGATGGAGCATTCTCTATTAAACAATCCGCCATAATTTTTTTAATGCCTACTTCATGAAATAACCAGGTTATTAATCCGTTCAAGCTTTCTGTTGCGTAACCTTTTTGACGCTGTCTTTTAATGATTTCATACCCGATTTCAACACTGTTCAACTGATTGGGGGCTCCATGACATCCACATGTTCCGATCACTTGATTACTATCTTTCAAGATAATGAGCCACGGTCCAAATCCATCGGGACTTTTCCCTTTCAACTCGTCTTCAACAACCGGTAAGATATCAATCACCTCAAATGAATCCCAATCCTCTTGCTTCATGATGATACCCTGACGCTCAAATTCACTCTCATCCCCTGAAAGTTTTGCCACAATAAATTCATACGTCATCGGTATTAAATATAATCGTTTTGTCTCAATTTTCATCTTATCCCTCCACTTAATCCATTGATCGCGTTTATCACTATCATTTCCTGAACCCCACTTTTAAACGACTTGATTTAATAATTTCCATTAGATAATTTTACCATATACTGTGGATGATTAATTTAGAATTACGTTATATTCCAGTTTATTAAATTTTTGGCATGAAAAAAGAGACACGTCGCTGTCTCTTAATTTGAATTTTCTGATTTCCACTGCATGATGTTTAACCCACATGTTGAACAAAAAATAGCTTTAGCATTAATCTGACTTCCACATTGGGGACATAATCTAAATCCTTTGATTAACGTTATCTTTTCTGAGTATGTCTCTATTTTAGTTTGAGATTGTTCTAATTCTAAAAACAGGTCCTCATACTCTTTACTTGGATTTTTGCACATTTGTTGATAATACTTCATTCCAATGTTTCGATATAATTCGTTTATTGTATCTTCTTCCACTGCAATATCAATATTTAACTTTGACATTTCTGAAATATCTCGTGTTTTTTGTACTGCCATTCGGCCCTTTTTAGAAATGGTATTCCCTAACTCATCGATAAATCCTTTCATTACGACACCTCCTAAAGAATATATTGACTTAACCATTTATCTATAAATGGTAACTTAACATCCTGTTGTTTCAGCGCTTTAAATCCTAATAGAATAAAAATTAAAGCTTCGATTAAACTTGCCATTTTTAAGAAAATGATATTTAAATGAAAGGGCCAATATAATTGAAAGGGTGCATTAAACCAGGTAAGGACAGCATTTAAAATAAGAAACAAATCATCTCCCATTCCAATAACCACGTTAAACAGTGAAAAACAAACCACAATGAGTAATGCTTTAAGTACGCACCGCTTTAGCCACTCATTTTGTTCAAATATTAATACAAATCCAACTAATAACACTAACCAAATTAAATTAATCATGGCCGAAAAATATACTAGTGCTGCAAATACCCCAAGTGATAATCCAAGCTTCATCTTTTGCATCTCATGTCTCCCCTAACTGCGTCTGCATCTATTATCTTAACTAATCTGTCCTGTCTTTTTTTAATGTAGATTTCAATTCATATATATTCAATTTTTTATAAGATATTCTAATTATTTTTTAAAATTTGATTATTATCAAATTGTATAAAAATGTTTTTAAAAAACATCCATGACATTGAATATTATCTGATAAATAGGTGATGACTTATAATGGATAACACTATTTATGTTACAAGGTTTATCACGCGATTGATTTGTGTATTACGACTTTAGGGGGGGCTGACGATTTTATTGACTTTTATCTATCTATCAAAGTTCATTGTTCAACTCTTCTTATTGCAGTGGGAAATATTCTTATATTTTTAGTTCTTCTCTTAACTAATTGGTCACCCCTGTGTAAAATAAATTTTAAAAAGGTGATTGTACTTTTTTTAAAACGCTACTATCGATAGTCTTGCTAGCATCACGTTTATTATAAAAAAAACACTTGATCCGTTATGAATCAAGTATTTTTTCTATTTATAAATTCTTCTGTATTTGCGTGAATTCTGCTTTGATAATTTCTAGATGAGTGGGATTTGTTAAAAGTTCCACTCCAATATTAGCTAAAATGTTTGCTCCTGTGATAATGGTGCGATCGCCATCACTTGAAACCGCAGCCGCTTTGAATTCTTCAGTATGAGCCACAATCGTTTCTGGACAAATTTTTAGCGTAGGGTGAATCGTTGGAACGACGTGACTTACATTTCCTGCATCCGTTGACCCTTTGCTATCTCGCTTACTAAGGTCAACCATAACCTTAAGTTCATTTGCTGCCTCTAAAAATAATTGATTCAGATGAGGATGGACGATTAAATCTTCTACTTTATTTTGAAATGTGTTGTGCGCAGCACGACATCCAGTACTTAAGGCAGCACCTTTGGCAATCGCAATGACTTTATCGGTTACCTCATCCACCTGCTTAACAGTATTGGCGCGAACATAAAACCTTGCTTTTGTGTAAGCCGGGATAATATTGGGTGCATCTCCTCCGTGGGTAATAATTCCATGAATTTTAATATCGGGTGTAAGTTGTTGACGCAAGGCATTGATCCCTGTAAAAAATAAAATCATCGCATCCAAGGCATTCACACCATTCTCAGGACACCCCGCTGCATGCGCCGGTTTTCCGAAAAATTCAAATTCTAATGGATGAAGCGCAAGTGATGTATCGGTTGGCGCTGTTCTATTTCCCGGGTGAATCATCATGCAAACATCCACATTTTCAAATAAGCCTGCGTTCACAAAAGATGCCTTCGCACTCCCATTATCGCCACCTTCTTCAGATGGTGTTCCATAAACGACAACCTCGCCACCCGTTTGTTCGATAATTTGACCAAGTGAACACCCAGCTAACACACTAGTGGCCCCAATGATATTATGTCCGCATCCATGCCCAAGTCCGATCAACGCATCATATTCGGCAAGTAAGCCGATGGTTGGACCTGGTTTTGAAGATTTTTTGCGCGCGATAAATCCCGTTTCATGACCCGCCACACTCACTTCTATCTCAAATCCTTCTAATTTTAGTGTGCTACTTAATAAACCACAAGCAAAATATTCTTGATTTCCAACTTCAGGTCGACTATGTATTTCATGGCTCAAGTTTATAAAAACGTCCTTATTTGATTGGATATACTCACTCACTGTTTGTTTAAATGTTGTCATATCTTTCACTCTCACTCTCTTATTTTTAATTACCATTTGCTTGCGACACTTTTAAAATGCAGGAATAGAAGCCCCTTTGTATTCTTCTAAAATAGCTGCTTTCGTTTCTTCTGTTTGATACACTTCAATTAATCGGTTCAACAACTGACTATCTTTATCTTCTGTACGAACCGCAATTATATTGTAGTAATTCGCAACTGATTCATTATCCGTCTTTTCACTATAAATCGAATCATCAAGTGGTGATAAATTGGCTTGCACAGCCACCCCATTATTAATCACCGCAATATCAACATCTTCAAATGAACGCGGTAATTGCGTTGCAACTAATTCAATAATTTCTAAATTCTTAGGATTCGAAACAATATCTTTTATTGTTGGGGCAATCCC
>JBOFCV010000469.1:0-2150 GCA_051646305.1 Turicibacter sp. | reverse complement strand
AAATACTTATCATTAACTAAAGCACCAAGAAACAGATTGCATTTAATTTGTGGCTGAATCATTACTAAAAAAAATAACTCCTAGTTTTTGATAGCTTAAGTATAACTCAAAAAAAAACGGTGCAAAAATACAGGTTACTATTACCTGCTTACGTTCAACAATTATGCTCATTTCTCTCTGTTCGTATTTTGATTATCCAGTGTAAAAAAAGGAGTTAACTCACCTTATTTAATGGTAAGCTAACTCCTTTTATCTATTACTCATATTTGCTTTTGACTTGTTCGATGATTTCTTTCATCATGTCTTTATTCATCGCACCTTGAAGATAGCCTTCCACTTCTCCTAAGGAATTGATGACAAACGTTGTTGGGAATGAAGAAATTCCATAATAATATGATAAATCTCCCGCTTCATCAAACACCGTTGGGAACGTATAGTCATGCTGTTCTAAAAATTCCGTAATTCCTTGTACTGATTTTTCTTTACCGGTATTTGGAAATGCGATGCCCAATATCACCACATCTTCTTCATTATTTCCGTATTCCTCGTAGACTTCATCAAGATAAGGTAGCTCTTGTTGGCAATACTTACACCATGTTCCCCAAAACGTCATAAACACTGTTTTCCCTTTATAGTCACTTAACGTATGTGACACACCTTGCTGATCCACTAATGTAAAATCAGGTGCTAAAATGGCTTCCTGTTTTTGTTCTTGTTCCTGAGTTACTTCTGATTTAATCGATTCCTCATCCGTTGCTGGCTTAACAAAGTTAGGGGTTCTAACTCCATTTACAAAAACAAGTAGCCCCATCAACATTAAGATATAACCACCGATTTTCTGTATTTTTTGTGATTGTAGTTTGATCTTGTCTAGTAACTTCATCATCTTTTTAGAAAATAGCGCAACAATCATAAAGGGAATCACAAATCCTAATGTATAAATGGCAATCAGCAGGTTACCTGTTAACGCATTTTGACTTGTTGACGCCAACACTAAAACAGAAGCTAACATCGGCCCGATACAAGGTGTCCACCCAAAGCTAAAGGTAAATCCTAATAAATAAGCAACGATTGGATTCATCTGCTTAACTTGATAATGAATTCTTCGTTCCTTTTGTAAAAAGGGTAATTTTAAATCCCCAATATAGAACAATCCCATTATCATAATAAAGATTCCGCCACCCATTAAGAAGTAGCGATTATACGTCATAATAAACGTTCTAAACAATCCAATCCCTGTTCCTAAAATAAAGAACGTCGTGGCAATCCCTAAGACGAATAACATTGTATTTGAAAATAATCTAGCTTGCTTACTATTTTCGTTAACTTCTTTTTCACCACTACTAGTTGATAAAACAGCTAAATAAATGGGTAAAATGGGTAGCACACACGGTGATAAAAAAGATAATACCCCTTCAAGAAAGACAACAATAAAATTAATATTTTCCATTACACCCTCATTTCTTATACACTTTTAATCAGACTCGGTGCTAATAACTCGTTGAATGCTTCTGCCATTGTTGGATGTGCATATATTTGGTCTCGTAAATATGTGTACGGTAATCCTAAATCAATTGCCATTTGAATTAAATGAATCAGTTCACTAGATGCGTGTGCCAATAAGCTCGCACCTAATATTTTTGAAGTGTTCGAATCGATAACGATTTTTAAGAACCCTTCTGTTTTCCCAATTTGTTTTGCTCTAGGAATTGCTGCCACTGGCATTTTAGCCACTTGCACCTTAAACCCTTTTTCCTTCGCTTCGCTCACATTTAATCCCACTCGCGCATAAGCTGGGTCTAAAAATAACACCGTTGGATAAACAGGTCTGTTTTTAGTCGTTCGTTTCTTCTCGCCAAATAGTTGGTCTTGGATGATACGGTAATCATCTAATGAAATATACGTAAATTGCGGTCCACCCGTTACATCGCCTAATGCCCAAACTGATGAATTACTAGTTTGTAGCGTCTCTGATACGTTAATAAATCCGCGTTCATTTACTTCTATTTTTCCATTTTCAAGATTTAAAGCTTTCACATCTGGACGTCTTCCGGTTGCAACTAAAAAGGCTTCACTTGTTAACTCTTTAATCATCATATCTTGCTCATATACCAGAACAGTTGCTTGATTATCTTGTTGGAATGCTTGTA
>JBOFCV010000452.1:0-2383 GCA_051646305.1 Turicibacter sp. | reverse complement strand
TAATACTTCTTTAATTGTTAGTATTTCTGGCTTTCCCTCTACTAAAGCAAGCATATTAACCCCAAATGTTGATTGCAATGGTGTTTGTTTAAATAAATTATTTAAAACTACTTCTGCTGTTGCATCACGTGATAATTCAATAACAATTCTAATACCAATACGATTTGACTCATCACGTAAATCAGTAATTCCTTCAATTTTCTTTTCACGTACAAGTTCTGCAATTTTTTCAACAAGACGTGCTTTATTTACTTGATATGGGATTTCTGTAACAATAATCCTCTTCTTACCATTTTTCATTTCTTCAATATTCGTTTTGGCACGCATGATAATTGAACCATGTCCTGTTGCATACGCTTTTCTAATTCCTGAACGTCCTAAAATTAATGCTCCCGTTGGAAAATCTGGTCCTGGAATATGTTCCATTAATTCCATTATATCAATTTCAGGATTATCAATAATTGCAAGTGTTCCATTCACAACTTCTTTTAAATTATGCGTTGGAATATTCGTTGTCATCCCAACAGCAATCCCCATTGAACCATTTACAAGTAAATTAGGAAATCTTGCTGGGAGTACAGATGGTTCACTTTCAGAACCATCATAGTTATCAACAAAATTAACAGTATTCTTATTTATATCACGAACTAATTCCATTGATATTTTACTCATTCTTGCTTCAGTATAACGCATTGCTGCTGCGCCATCGCCATCAATAGAACCAAAATTTCCATGCCCATCTACAAGCATATTTCTAATACTAAAATCTTGTGCCATTCGTACCATTGTTCCATAAACTGCTGAATCACCATGTGGGTGATATTTACCAATTACTTCCCCAACAATACGTGCTGATTTCTTATATGCTTTCCCTGCATGCATTCCTAAATCATTCATAGCATACAATACACGACGGTGAACTGGTTTTAAACCATCTCTAACATCTGGTAATGCTCTGGAAACAATGACACTCATTGAATAATCTAAAAAAGATGTTTTCATTTCTTTTGTTAAACTAATTGGAATTATTGTATCTTTTTTATTGATATCTTCACTCACAAAATTCACCTCTTATTTTCTAACTTTTATAAAAATTCTCTATCTATATTATATCATTTTTCATCATAAAATGCTTGTTTTTTCGGTACATTTGATATTTGGAAAGTTTAATTTCACCTTTTTTTTATAAAAAAAATTCCTCCTCTAAGATGTCATTTTAATAACTTATTTTCTTAGATTTGGAATTGAATTTTTATCTAAACATCAAGATTTTTAACATATTGTGCATTTGTTTGAATGAAATTTTTACGTGGTTCAACATCTTCACCCATTAACATTGTAAATACCTCATCTGCTTCCATTGCATCTTCAACTTTTACTTGTAATAATGTTCTAACTGTTGGATCCATTGTTGTTTCCCACAATTGATCAGGATTCATTTCTCCAAGACCCTTATATCGTTGAATGTCATAACGTGCACCTGCATCAAACGTTGCTAATAAATCTTCTAATTGTTTATCTGAATAAACATATTCTATACGTTTTCCTTGCTGAATCTTATATAGTGGTGGCTGAGCAACATAAATGTAACCACCTTCAACAAGCGGACGCATATGGCGATAAAGAAATGTTAAAAGTAATGTTCTAATATGAGCACCATCAACATCTGCATCGGTCATAATCACAAATTTATGGTATCGTAACTTAGAGACATCAAACTCATCACCAATACCACAACCAAGAGCTGTAATCATTGAACGAATTTCATTATTTCCAAAAATACGATCAAGCCTTGCTTTCTCAACATTTAGAATTTTACCTCTCAATGGCAAAATTGCTTGAAAATGACGGTCACGACCAAGTTTAGCAGAACCACCAGCTGAATCCCCTTCGACAACATACAATTCACATTCTTCTGCATGTTTTGAAGCACAGTCTGCAAGTTTCCCTGGTAACGCTGATACTTCTAATACACTTTTACGGCGTGTTAATTCACGTGCTTTCTTTGCAGCAACACGTGCTCTTGCTGCCATCAATGACTTTTCAATCACAAGTTGTGCTGTTTGTGGATTTTCCATCATAAAATCATTAAATTTTTCTGAAAAAATACGGTCTACTATTAATCTTACTTCACTATTTCCAAGTTTTGTTTTTGTTTGTCCTTCAAATTGTGGATCTGGATGTTTAACTGAAATAATAGCAACCATCCCCTCACGAACATCATCACCTGTCAAAGATTCATCATTTTTTAGCATATTCATTTTTGTTGCATAAGCATTAATAACACGTGTAAGTGATCGCTTAAATCCATCTTCATGTGTTCCACCTTCGTGGGTATTAATATTATTAGTAAATGAATAAATATTTGATGAATACCCACTAT
>JBOFCV010000449.1:0-8448 GCA_051646305.1 Turicibacter sp. | reverse complement strand
TATAGTAATACGACTAACTATCGCCGTGTTCCTGTATAAACCTTCTATATTAAATTCGATTTTTCTTACTTGGTAAATCGATTAACTAAATCAAAATAAAAAAACAGCCATTCACTTCATACCAAATTTTCGCGGTTATGAGGTGAACACTGTTTTCTAATTTCTATTCATTTTATTTACTAAACAGGCCTTAAATAAACGTTATTTTAAAGTCGGTTTAATACTTAGCACTTCAAGTTTATCCCATAGTGGCTGCAAAGCCATTTTTTTATTTCGATAAAAGACGCTTCCACGTATTCTTACAAACGTCCAACCTGCACGTTCTAAAACGCGTTGACGCTCCATATCTTGTTCTATTTTTTCAACCCCGTAGAACATATCACCATCACATTCAATTGCAATTCGATTACGAAGTCCCTCGACCACTAAATCAATTTCATATTTTCCAACTTGCACTTTAGGATGAACGTGATAGCCGTGACTTATAATTTCATTCATTACATCAACTTCTAATAATGTTTCACAATGTCTCGTTTTAACAGCTTGAGTTTTCATTGGATTTTGACAGTAAGCTAATAATTTATAACGTAAATCTTCCGTCGATAATTGCTCCAATCCAACTGAATGGTATAACCGCATTTGACATTTAGCACGACTCGCTGCCACATTAAAACGTTGATTATATAACTTCTTATTTAACGCTGTGAACCGCATATTAGGTGCAATCACAAGAGATAAGAACATCACATCACGCTCATCTCCTTGGAAAGAATACGCATCTCCACAAATGAGTTGACGCTTTAATATTTCTTTTTCTCCTACTTCTTCAACAAGTAACTTTTGAATCAATTTTGCTTGTTCTGCACCGAGTAACGAAACAACTCCCATTGATTTATTAAAATACATCGGGTCCTCTATTAAATCCTTGATATCTTCTACAATTTTCATCGCCTCTAAAAGATTTGTTTTACGTTCACTTCGTTTTCCATCTTCGATATAAATAGCCATGACTGGTGGATTTAACTGTTCTGCTACCAACGGAACTTTCAATGGAATCATTTCATTGTGATAACAAAGTTCATTTGAGAATCCAATAATTTCAGGGACACAACGGAAATGTTCCTTTAACATCAATTTTCCTTTACTTGAAAAGACATGTGTCGCCACATCATATAGCGAGGTTTGCATATCATATGAATTCCCATTTTCAATTTGATAGAGATATCGACCAATCAACTCACTGACTTGTGTTTCATTAATACCAGGGATTAACGGACTAATCTGTTGATCATCTCCCACAATTACTGCTTTTTTCGCACGCATCAGAATAGGTAAACTTAACACATTACATTGACTACTTTCATCAACAATTACAACATCAAACAAATCAGGATTGACTTTGAAGTTTTCAATGGCCTCTTTAACCGGCATGATCCAAACCGGAATCGCAGATTGACATTTTTCCATTTCAGAACGCGCCTCACGACGATATCTTTCAGCATTTTTCCCCGTTCCTTTTCCTATTCGTGCCATTTTTTGCATCCAAATTTGGAGCGATCGGTCTTGCTCTGGCGTCACATGATCCAGTTGATTTTTCCATGTCAGTTTAAATATAAGTTGTCTCACAAGATTTTTCTCTTCATTTTCAAGCATCTCAAGTTTTTGTTCTAACTCTTCCATCTTCCAACCATCTAATTCATTTAAGTAAGTCGTTAGTTTTCCAAATTCAAAAATATCTTGAATACTCCCCGGTAACAATTCCTTAACTTCCACATCGTTTAAAATTTGATTTGCAAATAATGGCGTGACAGCTTTTAATCCATTTAATAACTCATAGAAGACAACATATTGCTCCTTAATTTTCATTAACACTTGAAGGTGAACAAGTAATTCACTAAATGTAATGGCATCTTTATCAACTAACGCATCGTATAATTGAACACAAACACCATGCATCTGTTCCTTCATTAATAATAACTTATAGTCATTTAACAATTCATCATACGTTACATGCCATTTTTCTAACTTTAATTTGACTTGGGCAAGTTCGATTGAGCGATATAACCCACTAATTTCTGATAGAGTTTCGTATTCAATCCCAATAAATGAAGGAATCGCCTCTTTAATTTGCAGATTAATATCATGAATCAAAGTCACACATTCTAATATATTTTTAAATTGCACTAACTTTTGATTATGTTCAAAAATATGTTCGGATGCCATATCCTCAATTAAGTCAGCACCTTTACTTCCCATCTGTTTATTCCATACCATTTTAAACTGCTCAAGCAAATCAAATTTCTCTTTATAAATCATCAAGCGTTTCACGTCATCTACTTGCGTGATTGGTTTTCCATTGACAAGTGTTTGTTCATAAAAAGCTTTTAATTCTTTATTAAACGTTAAAAACAATCCTGAAATTGGTTTATTCATTTGAATTCGATCACGAATTGCACAGATATATGTCATAAACTTAGGATGATTTAAATACTCACAACTCACCTCATCATTTACAACCATTAACTCTCGTTCATTAATTGTAAATAATAAATCATTTAAACGATCATATACAGCCGTCCACACACTATGTCGTTCTTTATTTAATAAACATTCTTGTAAAATAGATTGACCTAATTCATCCGAAATTTTTTCAAATTTATTAACTAATAATTCTAGTTGTGTATATAACTGATCAATAAAGTGTTCATTTTTAGGAAAATGATACATTTGTTCAAAGGCTTCTAGTTCTAAAATACGATTCATATAAACTTGACGTTTTTCAAGTAAGGCTTTAAATTCCTCTCCACTTAATAGATCACTTAACAGTGGAAGCTCATACTGAATAATTTCTTTATGTACGCGAGGTAAGCGACATTTTAATTCCCAAAGTGTCACAAACTCCTCATTACTTAAAGGACATGCAACATCCATTGCAATCGCATCTTTAAACCAGGGGAATTGCGCCGATTTAGTTGAAACCATTTGCGCCATTTCGTACGGTTGACACACTTTATCTTTCCAAGAAATCCCCTTAGCATCTAGTTCTCTAAACCGAATCATATTATGTTTGGTGATATTAATTTGACGACGAATCATATCATGACTACGCCCAAGCACTTGTATTTCTTTTTCTAACATTTTTATATCATATGTGGCAAGACCCTCTGATAAATAACGAATAGACTGTTCAATCTGTTCAAGCGACTTCGCATCTGCACCTAAGAATGAAACACAGAAAGGCTGTATTTCTTCTGGCAACTTATCTAATAAGACACGTAGCGCCTTGTCTTTTTCACTGACGATTAATACTTTCTTACCATTCGCAAGTAAATGTGCAATTAAATTGACAATAGTATGACTTTTCCCTGTTCCAGGTGGCCCCTGAACGGTAATAGCTATGTTTTCTGCTAAACGCCTTGCAATATCTTTTTGCTCTTCATTTGCCGGTAAGGGAAACAATATATTCTCACCAACTGATTGCCATTGTTTTAAATCTTGATCGCTCAATTTCAGTGCATCCACATCAACAATCGCTTTAACTGTTTTCGGAATTTTATTTCCTTCTTCAATATAATCAATCGTTGTACGCAAATCTTCTTTTAATAATAAGTCTGATTTTAAACGAACAAAAATAAGGTGACGATTCGTTATTACAGGAAATTTATACGTTGCATTTGATTTCGTACATTTTAAATATTGACCATTGTGGTGCATAAAATGAATAAATTGGCTAAGTATTCCGTCATATGCTTCTTCACTAAAAGGATTAATAAGTTGACCTTTAAACACATCGCGCAACTTCATAATCTCACTTTGATTAGGGAGTTCAAGATCTGTTAACATTTCCATTTCAAGTTGCGTTCCCTTTAATGTCGGAATTAATTTTGCTATTCCTTTTTCTGCATCAAAAATCAATTCAAGCTTTGTGGTTAGCAATGGGTGGTTGATTTCATGTTTCAATGTATAAGAAAGCATTCCCGTTCCTAATATGATTTCAAGGGGTTTCTCTTCCGTTTTAAATAATTGCATTAAATTGAATAAATAATCGTATACTTTTTGAATACTTCGTTTTCTTTTTTGTTCACTTGCCCATAGATCCCACTTATTAATCCAACCATCGTAAGACGATACCAGTTGATCAATAAATAGTGGTATTTCAACAATTGAATGTAACAGCTGATCTGCATCTATTAACGCTCTATTTTGATTTGTTAAAAAACATTCCCACTTATCTAACTCAATTTCTTTTTGTCCTGATTTAATTTTTTGGGTTAGAACTCTTACTTTCTCAGCTAATATAGTTTGAAGTTCTGCTGTTTGACAAACTTGACTGCCGTCTTTTGAGTAGTCAAATCCAAGTAACATGACTAATACGCGTAGCTCTTCACTTAACAGGGGATAATCATCTTTAAACACTTGTTGATGAACTTCTAAATATGCCTCTTTATCAGTTCCACTGCCCCCTAAATAACACCCTACACTTACTGGTAATTCATCTAAGAACCAATATTTCTCATACTTCTTAATATCTCGAATTGGATCATAGTTTAAATTCCTAAGTGCCAATAAATATTCAAATAATTGTTTCACTTTCATCTCCAATTTAATTGCACTCCCCACTGATTGTTATCCATTCATTATCGTTCTACTATTGGATAAATTTATAATATTCATTATATCATGAATTTTACCCTATTTGAGAACAGTTCAATTATTTTGTCGCTATATGTGTTAAAAGTGAATAATAAGTCATGAGCGTTCTCTAAACTATCTTTTTGTATACAAAATAATCTATATCAATAGATTCACTAAATACTTAATGTATAGTTATTTACTCTCTTGGTAGATACAACATTGTTATATCTACCTGAATCAGAATAGTCTAATACATTAATCACTTACAGCCTTACAACTAATTTTACGGTCATTTTTAGAAATTAATCCTATCATATCTATATGATTTAAAAGGAGTGAACCAAAAACTGATTCACTCCCTTTCTTTATCTTAACTTATCTAATGTATCATAGGAACTATCGTAATAATTAAATGATTTATAATCAGGTTGAATCACATAAGCCCCTTCTTTATCGATAAAACCATAGCGTTCATTACTTTTTATCATCGCTATTCCATCACTAAAATAATACCCCCACTCAAATTGTGGATTAACAACAATCTCACCTTTTTTGTTTATATATCCCCATTTGTTATTAAGTTTAACACTTGCCAATCCATTACTTGAAAAATCATACATGTTTTCAAATTGTAAATTTACAATAAATTGTCCCTTTTTATCTATCACACCGTATAAGTCATCTGATTTGACACGTGCACGACCTTGATGAAAGGCATAAGCATAATCGAATTGTGGATCAATCATATACTTTCCACTATCATCAATATAGCCACTTTTTTCATTAACTCTCACACTTAATAAGCGATCGTTAAAGCCATAAATTAAATCAACTTTATCAAATTGCGGATTAATAATAAATTTACCAGCTTGATTAATGTATCCCCATTTACCTTGATACGAGACGGCAGCAATCTCTGAAACAAAAACTGATGCATCATCAAATTGTGGATTAATTTTATATTTTCCTTTTTTATCAACGTATCCCCATTTGCCATCAACTTGTACAAGTAAAAAGTCATCACCCATGCCACCATAAGCATCAAACTGTGGCGTGATTACAAATTCACCCTTTTTATTAATAACTCCAACCTTATTTTCCTTCACCACAGTCCCCATGCCATCTTTAAATGGATAGGCATATTGATATTGTGGCGTGATAGCGTACTGTCCCTTTTTATTTATGTATCCATAGGAATCACCGAGTTTTACAACAGCAAGATTATCATAAAATGGACCTGCCCAATCAAATTGCGGGTTTGCAAGATACTCTCCATTTTTATTTATATAGCCAAATTTTTCATTAAGTTTGACAATTGCTACCCCATCTTTAAAGGACGTGGCAAATTCATATTCTGGATTTATCACAAATTGCCCACTTTTATCAATATATCCCCACTTATTAAATTTCTTTACTAATGCCATTCCCTCTTGAAATGGGTAGGCATCTTCAAATTGTTCATTGATAACTGATACACCTTGTTCATTAATATATCCCCATAATTGTTCTTTAGAAGCCGCTATTAACTGCTCTTGGAAATAGATAACAGAGGGAGTTTTTTCACGTATTAATACTCTTCCGACTAAAATAATTAGACACACACACCCTACTAGGAAAATGTATCGAGACCATTTAATTATATGCAGGTTTCCTTTAAATACAAAACGTTTTTTATATGTCTGTGGCTCTATTTTTTCATCTCTGAATTCATTGTAAGTTATAACGACATCGTCCTTATTGTACCGATCACTTTCACATTTATTCTCACCTAATTCAATATCCTTTTTAATAAAGAGAGTCACTTCACTTTCCTTTTTCACACTATCCCTCCTATACCTTCACTCCTTATAGTATATTTTTAAAAGCGTCACTTCATGTCAATATATAAACCAAATTGTGATTAATATTATAGCTCACCGAGTTAAACCTTTAGCTATTATTACCAGATGACCTTTTATCAGTCCTTCTAAGTAAATTTATTCATACAAAATCGCGATATTAGTAAATAACGACGAGAAATGAGATGTTCACCACTATTATTTGTTGTTATTAAACAAACTCAGCGTAGTTTAACTGTACTTACCAAAATAAAAAACTCATTGCCACGTGGCGATGAGTTTTTTATATACTGACTTAAAAATAATTTTTACAACTTAAAACTTATACATCGATGACCAGATTATAATTATTTAGCAACACTACCTACAATATTTAAAACATCCCAAGTTCTTGAAAACGGTGGGGCATAACATAAATCTAACATTGCAAGTTGTTCGGTTGTCATCTTACTAAAAATAGCTGCTGCAATGACATTGACACGTTGAACAGCATCTTTCTTCCCAACAACTTGTCCACCTATTATCACTTTCGTTTGTCTATCATAAATTAATTTAACACTAATTTTTGTTTGTCCTGGATAATAACTCGTTTGATTCATATCTGAAACAAAAACTGTTTTATAATCTATACCTAATTTTTTAGCTTCATCTTCTGATAAACCTGTACGCCCAGCTTCGACATCCATCACCTTCAAGCAAGCAGATCCTAAAGCACCGATAAACGTTTGATTCGCACCTGCCATATTATCTCCAACAATACGTCCCATCTTATTAGCCACCGTTGCTAATGGAATATATGCTGGATCTTCTTTTAACAAATGGTTAATACTTGCACAATCACCCGCCGCATATATCCCTTCGATAGAAGTTTCACCTTTAGAATTAATCACAATAGCGCCATTGCTTAACATTTCAAGATTCGTATTCTTTAGGAAAGCCGTATTTGGACGAACACCAGTTGTCATTACGACAACATCTACATTAAATTCTGCATTCCCCGTTATAATTCCAGTCACTCGTGTTTCACCAACAAGCTTTGTCACGGTTTCAGATAAGTGTAAATGAACGCCATGGGCACGTAACTCTTCTTCAAGAATATCTGTAATTTCAATATCAAATGTGTCCGGTAATACACGATCATTTAGTTGAAAAACATGTACTTCTTTTCCATATTGTTTAGCTGCTTCAACTACTTCAAGTCCTATAAACCCAGCCCCCACTATTGCAACTTTTTTTAACTCCTTATTATTCATCACTTCTTTTAATGCATGCCCATCTTCCATACTTTTTAGTGTGTACACATTAGACAAATGAATATTTTTAACAGGTGGGATAATTGCTGACGCACCCGTCGCAATCATTAATTTATCATAGTGATCTATTAAAACATCACCTGTTAATAAATTTTTTACTTCTACTGTTTTAGCCTCAATATTAACATTTAAAACTTCATGCTCTGCATGAACTTCTATTCCTGAATTTTTAAATTGTTCAATCGATCTGGCAATCATTTGAGTTGAATCTTCAAAGAAATTCCCGACAAAATAAGGTAATCCGCATGCACCAAACGAAACATGTTTTGATTTTTCATAGACTGTGATTTCTGTATCTTTTTTTACACGCTTTAGTTTAGCTGCGGCACTCATTCCTGATGCAACACCACCAATAATAATAACTTTCATGTTGTAACCCTCCAAGTCTTTGTCTATCATAATTATACGATTCCTTTATCATATTTTCAATTATTCTGCTTGTTATAGTATTATCATCTTTTATCCATTTTACAAACATTTAGACATAAAAAAAAGACATTCCTTAGAATGTCATCATGATTTAATTGGAGCGGGTGAAGAGAATCGAACTCTCACAGTCAGCTTGGAAGGCTGAAGTTCTACCATTAAACTACACCCGCTATTAAATTAAAAATGGGGCGATCGATGGGAATCGAACCCACGAATGCTGGAGCCACAATCCA
>JBOFCV010000403.1:0-4313 GCA_051646305.1 Turicibacter sp. | reverse complement strand
GGTGTCTCATAATTCGACAAATGAATAGTTATGAATGTTTTTGACTTAACATTATCCCCTCTTTATTAATATCATTTGATATAACTTTATATCATTTTATTATTTACTAATTCAATTAATCTAATCATTTAAACTTGCCCTTATGTTTAAGCGCAATATTTTCTTACTTTATTTACCTAGTCCTACAACCACCAGGTATAATCATTAATTTTAAAGGCCTTACTTCATAGAAAATATTATCTTATTTGATATTTTTCCTACTTTGCAAATATTAAAAAATATAATCTATCCATTCGGATAAAAAAAAGACTCCAAAAAATACTGGAGTCTATCATTCAGCTTATATAACTTTCTCTTATTTATTTACTTGACATTTACAATAGAAAACCAATTTACACTTTGTTATTCAAAATACCAAGCTAAGTAATTACAATTATTTCCCTTTATTTGTGGATTTGACTGAACTATTTTTGAGTTCCAGCTAATAATCCACTTACTTCGTCTTCAGATAAATGTCTCCATGAACCTGTTTTTAAACCATCTAATGTTAATTTCATAATTCTTGTTCTCTTTAAGCTAGCAACTCGATAACCGCAAGCAGAACACATTCTACGAATTTGACGGTTATATCCTTGCGTTAAAATAATTCTAAATGTATAATCATCCACTTTATTTACTTGACATTTATTAGTTACTACATAACTATTTGAAACTGGATTATAAATTTCAACTCCATTAGAAAGGTCTTCTATGAAGTCTTCAGTTATTTTTTGTTTTACTGACACCACATACTCTTTTTCATGTCCATTTTCAGCTCTCAATATTTGATTGACTATATTCCCATCATTTGTTAACAAAATAAGTCCTTCTGAATCCTTATCTAATCTTCCAATTGGAAATATTCTTTCTGAATAATTAACGAAATCAACAATATTTCCTTCAATATGTTGTTCGGTTGTACATGTAACTCCAATAGGTTTATTTAGCGCTATATAAACATCATTAGTTTTTGGAACAACTAAGTTACCATTTGCTATTACTACATCACCATCTTCTACTGGTTGCCCAAGCATTGCTATTTTCCCATTAATAGTAACTTTCCCAGCTTCTATTAATCGGTCAGCTTCTCGTCTTGAACAAATTCCTGTTGAACTTATATATACATTTAGTCTCATGTTGAATCGACTCCTTTGGTGTTATTCTGTTCGGTTTAAAATACTTCCTATTAATGAAAAGAAATATTTTATTGCTTATCTAATCTTACATTATTTTTCAATTAAATGATAGCTTGAAATAAAAAAAGGGACTCAATAATACGAGTTCCCTTCCTATTAATTCTATTTTATTTAATTATCAAAACTACAAGAGTTTTTCGTCCCACTTAATCTCATTCATTTTATCAATTACTAATTCAAATGTTAAGTTAGGGTGAATTGTCTCTTCATGAGAAATTGTAATAATTGACATAGTTTGTGCAAGCTTAACAATTTCAGATAGTGGTAAGTTGTTCATGTATCCATACCCTACTCCTGCGATAAACGAATCACCAGCGCCCGTTACATTTACAACGTCCACTTTATTTGGTTTGATAAGACCTTCTTCACTTCCATTTGTATAATAGACACCATCTGCATCCAGGCTAATAAATACATTTTCAACTCCTAAATCAATAAAATGTTTTCCTGCTTTTTTTACATCTTCAACAGTTTTAATATCAAATCCGCATAAAACTTCAGCTTCATGTCTATTTGGTTTAACTGTATGGAAGTAAGGAAGTAAATGCTTGATATCTTTAGCTTTTGCAGCCGAAACTGGATCTAGTACAAATTTTGTTTTTCCTTTATATGTCTTCACAATAAATTCGATACAATCTGGATTATCTGCGCCAAAGAACATGTATTCAGAATTTTCAATCACCTTTGCCTTAGAATTGATAAATTCACTTGTAATATGATGTGCAATATTTATATCAACAATAGCAGAAACCATTTCTCCACTCTCATCTAAAATTGCAACATAAGTTGGAGTCGAAGCACCTTCTACAACTAATGAATCAGTCATATCAAAATTCATTGACTTGGCGTGTTCAATAATGCTTTTTCCTTTTTCATCATTTCCAAGCACTGAAATAAACTTAGTATGCGTCCCAATTCTTGCCATATTTTCAGCAATATTACGACATACGCCCCCGAATGAAACTTTAACCTTTCCAGGGTTTGAATCATATGCTCGATAAGTTGAAGTCGTAAAACCAAAAATATCATAGATTGAAATACCAAATACTAAGATGTATGGTTGTTGTTGGTGTTTCATGTTGTCTGCCTCTTCCTTTTTTCAGTTTCATTAATTAAATATTTTTCTATACATTTCGACATTATACTGCATTTTCCACACTTTTTCAACATATCAAGAGTAAACAAATAAAAAACAAGCGGTTTCAACCCAAACAACTTACTTCTTATTTTATATCCCCAACTTCACTCTATTATTTACATTCATAGTCAACGACTACACGAGAAGAAGAAACTGGTTTTACAATTTCATTTGCAACTCTCACATGCAAGGGGTGAACTTGATATTGCTCTAAAGCTACCTTATTTGTAAATTCTGAAACTAAAATGACGTCATACGAGTTATCTGATTTTAAAAAATCAATCCCCACCTCTATGTGAATTAATCCATCTATCTTTCCATTCAAATTTTCTAATTCATCCTTGATTTTTATCATTGATTCTACTCGAGTCTGACTGATCGTATCTTTTATTTTCCACATCACTACATGTTTTATCATTGTTATGTCCACTCCTTTTAGCAGTTCCCCATTATTTTACATATATCGGATTTGATATTGCGTATCCATAATCATTTGTTAAGACTTCAAACACTAACCATTGATAACCCGATACATTCAATTCAATACCTTCTTTAACATCATTTGCGTCTAAATCAACGCTTTCAATTATTATCCCATCTGCTATTATATTTAATTGAGTTAAATTACTTTTATTCGATGCAATATGATAATTAACAATTGCCACTTCATTAAATGGAATAGTATCACCAAAAGATTTACCATTAATCGTAATATCCATCAGTGGTCCATTGCTTAAAAATGATGAACCCTTTGATAATGAAGTCAATATGTTATCTTCCGTTAATGAGTCTAATTTCACATACGTTGTTGGATTTCCAGTAAATAAACCTTCCCTATACCACTTGTTAAAAACTTCATTCTCACCTTCTATCCGAACTTGAGATTGACCCGTTATATCATGATTATCAGAACCACCTGTGGCAGTTAATCGTATTCCACTATTTAATAATTCAAACCATTTCTCTTTACTTTTTACATTATAGTTATGCTCCTCAAGAATATCAAATTGTCCATCCATGGGTGGAATAGAGTGTCCATTCCATATTTCAATACAATCAAATTTAGAAACACTATCCCATAAATGGAATCCTAGTTGATCAGATCGTCCAGGATGGTTAATTTGAAGCAATCCTGTTGCACCGCGCATTTCATCTATTAAATTGTTAAGTCCAGTCTCATCTGTAACTGGTTCAATCTCAAATACATGTTGGGTATCAAATGCCTGAAAATGTCCAATTTTAGTCGTCACTTCAACCGCACCTATCGGTACAAATTGTTGCGAAATTCCCAATTTATACGTCGATGTTAACTTCCACTCTTCAAGACCATCTGTACTGTTGTGATCAGATAGTATTCCAAATCGCAATCCAGTTGCTAAATTAGATAGAAAAATATCTGATACAGGTTGATGACCATCACTGTAAATTGAATGTTGATGTAAGTCACCACCATAGTAACCATAAGCTGACCAATCCAATGTTTTAGTTAACTTCACAGTGCCAAGTGCTATAGGTAAATTGTCAATAATATCTATTTTAGCAGATACGCTCTGATATTCATACCCTTTAGAAACCTCTATAATATATTCTCCCTTTCCTAAAGTTAATTCAAATGCTCCTTCTAAATTCGTCTGACCTCTACTAAGTAAATTCCCCTCTGGATCAAATACTTTAATTTGCGCAATAATTGATTCCAAATCCTCATCCTTCACAACACCTGTCACTGTGTTTAGTTGACCCGATGTTAACATTTCATTCTTTTCTTTATTGTCAATAATTAAAATTCCTACACCATATATAATTAAGATACTTAAAACAACTGAAAAGCAATTAAATTTCTTCACTTTTATTCCACCTTTCACGACCCCATTCAATTTTTATGCTTACCTACTTACTATTTACATTATTTATCACTTCATAAGTGGATAAATTTTCTATTT
>JBOFCV010000371.1:0-5892 GCA_051646305.1 Turicibacter sp. | reverse complement strand
AGTATCACTATTAATGAACAAGATATTACGAAATTAAAATCAAAGGCTCTTGATAAATTCAGACAGCATGAGCTTGGATTTATTTTTCAAGATTTCAACTTACTTGATACGTTGACAGCTTACGAAAATATCGCCTTAGCTTTAACGATAAAAGGTGAACCTAGCTCTAACATTGATGCAAAAATCCGAGAAGTTGCCAAGTATTTAGGCATTGAAGAAGTCTTAGATAAGTATCCATATCATATGTCGGGTGGGCAAAAGCAACGTGTTGCATCAGCTCGTGCCATCGTAACCGATCCATCAATCGTCCTTGCCGACGAACCTACCGGAGCACTGGATTCAAAATCATCACGATTATTACTTCAACGTTTTGAGTCCTTAAACAAAGACTTAAAAACAACGATTTTAATGGTTACACATGATGCCTTTACAGCAAGCTATGCTGATCGTATTTTATTTATTAAAGACGGTAAAATTTTCACAGAAATAGTAAAAGGGACCGATTCTCGAAAAGAATTCTTCGCGCGTATTATTGATGTTGTAACCCTTCTAGGAGGTGACGATAACAATGTACTTTAAGATTGCCCTCGGTAATGTAAAAAAGAGTTTCAAAGATTATAGTATTTATTTTTTAACGATCACCTTAGCCGTGGCCATATTTTATAGCTTCAATTCAATAGATTCACAAAAGGCTTTGGTGGATTTGAAATCATCAACCGCCTCTTACGTTGAAATGCTCATGCAAATGCTTGGTTACGTCTCAGTTTTCGTGTCATTTATCTTGGGAAGTTTGATCTTATATGCCAATAACTTCTTAATTAAAAAGCGAAAAAAAGAACTTGGAACCTATATGATTTTAGGAATGGGAAAAAGTAAAATCTCTCGTATCCTGTTTATCGAAACTTTTTTAGTCGGTATTATGTCATTAGTCAGTGGGTTACTTCTTGGATTAGTTACCTCACAAGGCCTTTCAATTTTCACCTCTAAATTATTTGATGTTTCAATGAATGAATTTCAATTTAGTATTTCAACTGGCGCTATTGGAAAAACTCTTCTATATTTTAGTATTATCTTTATTTTAGTTGGTATTTTTAATACGTATGTGATGTCAAAATATAAAATTATTGACTTACTAACTGCTAATAAAAAAATTGAAGTTATTAAAACGGATAAACCTATTTTTTATTTAATAACATTTATTTTTT
Organism: Turicibacter sp.; assembly: GCA_051646305.1. GTDB lineage: Bacteria > Bacillota_I > Bacilli_A > MOL361 > Turicibacteraceae > Turicibacter. The sequence continues at coordinate 4,687 of JBOFCV010000371.1, read as the reverse complement.
CAGTCATTTCACTTGGTTTTGCCTATGCTTCCATTCTTGAGACTGGTTTATCTTTCGATAACCCACTAGCAATTATTTCCCCCGTGATCTTTGGAATACTTGGAACTTTCTTATTTTTCTTAAGCTTAGCTGGGTTCGGATTATTTATCTTTAAAAATAATAAAAAATTCTATTTCAAAGATTTAAATATTTTTGTTGTTAAACAAATTAATAGTAAAGTTCACACAAACTACGTTTCAATGTCGATGATTTGTTTAATGTTATTTTTAACGATTTGCATCTTATCCACAGGTATTAGTTTCAAAACAGCTTTAGAAACCCAGTTAGAAGAAACAACACCTTTTGATGCAAGTGCAACAGTCTACCCTTATCCCGAAGATCCTATCAATAATATCGAACAATCATTAAAAAATATCGGATTTACATTTAATTCTGATGAAGAAGTTGTCTATTTTACTGAATATGATTCTAACTTAACACTTAAAGAGTTCTTACATCAAAAGGGAAGTCAATTGGATTCAAATATAGTCGATAAATTCGGAAAAGTTCGCCTTACCTATATTAAAAGTTCTGAATATAATGCGATTCGTAAATTATCTAACCAAGATTCAATTCAATTAAACGACAATGAAATCTTACTTCTATCAAATCGTGATGAAACCATTCCACTTTTAAATGATTTAATTAAAGAAAATTCAACAATCAAGTTACATGACAAAGAGTATAAAATTAAAAATGATAAAGTTCTTGAAGATACACTTGAAACAACGTATCTCAAAAATATGTTTTTAATGATTGTCGTTCCCGATGAAATGACAGCAAATTTAGAACCCTATTATCTTCATATGAATGTTAACTTTACAGGCGCCAACAAAGAAAAATCTGAAGAAAAGTTTACAAACTTATTCTCAGATTATACATCTGGTAAAATAGATCTCAAAAAATCTGATTTTATTAATGGGATGACACGAATTAGTGTCTATAATGAAACCAAAGGGATCACAACAACCATCTTATTCATTGGAATTTACTTAGGAATCATCTTCTTAATTTCTAGTATGGCGGTTCTTGCTCTGCAACAATTATCTGAAGCTAGCGATAGTATTGAACGCTATAAATCATTAAAACGAATCGGTGCAAATGACTATATGATTAATAAAACAATCTTTAGACAAACATTAATTTACTTTAGTTTACCGATTGCTCTTGCTCTCATCCATTCAGTTGTTGGAATTAAAGTCGCTAATGACTTTATTACCCTATACAATAAACCTGATATTGGTGGATCGTCATTAATTACAGGATCACTGTTCTTAGCCGTTTATGTTATTTACTTCTACGCAACTTACACAGGATATAAAAACATTATTAAACAAAATTAATCTATTTTAAACATAAAAAAAAAGATGACATCTTCGACTGAAGAGTCATCTTTTTTTGCCATAATTTTATAAACATACACTATTTATTATCTGAATTACTAACGTATTATTCTTTTGAATATTCTAAAATATCACCCGGTTGACAATCGAGTTCTTTACAGATTGCCTCCAATGTTGAAAAACGAATCGCTTTTGCTTTATTCGTCTTTAATATCGATAAGTTTGCATTCGTAATACCGACTCTTTCAGCTAAATCTTGTAAAGAAATTTTTCGTTTAGCCATCATTACATCCAAATTCACTATTATTGCCATCCGTCTTATTTCCTCACTTTAAATTGTAAAATCATTTTCTTCTTTATATCTGATCGCTGTTTTGAAAACTGCCGACAAGGCTAATATAAACACGCCTGCTAATAGAAAAATAATAATCTCTGTATCTGTATGAATTCCTTTATCATCAATATAAATGAATCGGTATGCATATTTCTCTAAATTAGCTACAATATTTATAAAATAACATCCTGCAATAATAAAACACTTTATAGCTATTTTATTTAATAAATCGACATTTTTCAAGATAAAAGGATGACCTTTAGCCAAACTTTTAACAATTTTCTTAATATCAAGCACAATTGAAAAGGTACAGATTATACCAACTGTTAAAACAATCAAAATAACAAAGTGACGACTTTGTTTCAAAACTTCATGATTTAACCAAAAGGTTGTGTAATAAATATGCGCCGTCATAACTACTCCAAAAAGTAATAAACCATTAAGTAGCCACCCAATCATATCAGACATTGCTTTCTTTTCAAAAAGTTTCATTCTTTTTCCTCTTCTCTTAATAAACTGAGATTAACGTTTTATTATGCTAGACTATGTTAATCTGATTTTTATATACACATAATGACTGAATCACTCTTACTTTATAGAAAACTTTTCTTTTACTTTACTTGGAAGTTCAGACTCACTCACTTCCTCGTACGAATGAATCCCATTACTTTCAGTATCGCTTTGATCAATAACTTGCACACGCAAATAAGCATCTTTTCTTAAATTTTTATCGGCATAAAATTCAACTTGAAGCTCTTTTCCCTTTTTATTATACGCAGGTAGCTCATAAAAATAATTCCAATTTTCTCGCTCGGCTACATCGTCACCATCTGCTGTAATTTGTACATAATAATCTTCATACATCAAATCTTTTATATCTATATCTGACATACCTAATCCTAAAATCCCTATACCTAATAAACAAACTAATCCTACTGCTAGTTTCACTATATTCTTCATAAAAGTCACCTTTTCTTTACCTATTTTTTTGTGTTGCTACACGTATATAATAACACATGCATATTATAATGCAATAACTTTTTATCGTTTTTCAATATATAATTACTTGATAAGATAAAAAAACCTATGAAATAGATAATCTATTTCATAGGTTTAAACTCATTCATATTATTGTATGCCTTGTTCAAAATCAAAGACCTTAAACGGATCATAGATTTCTCTAACTTGCTGTAATCTTTTTGCATTCTTTCCGTAATACTCTTCCATATAGTTGTCCATTTCAGTGAGTGGGAAGTTGATGAATGCACCTTGTGTTATCGCTTTGAGGTGCTCAAATTTAGACAAGAACCACTCAACATTTGCAGGGGCGAAAGAATTATCCTCCCACACCGACTGGAATCCTAAAATAAATCGCGCCTCTCGGTAATAGAATGACGTCGCATCTACTTCCACATCAGCCACCGCTCCCCCCATCCCATACAACGAAACAGCTGTATAGTACGCACCTTGAGCACGGTTTTCAATTAATTCCAAGAACATCTTGATATCATCTTCTGTTAAATCTCGCATCATAAATCGACCAGATGACTTATAATTTTCATAATCGGGATGACTATCTTGAATCTCCCGATTTGCCTCTAAAATACTCATTTCATCTATCGTAAAAATAGTCTTATCATCCACAAATTGGATTAATGGTTTTAAATTATCGATTGCCTCTGCCTTATTTCCATAAAACAATCCCGTGATTCGCACCCCTTGACCTTTTTGCGCCGAATTATAAATTCCAATTTTCAAATTCATGCGACGGTCGAGCGTTTTAAAATAGTCTTGATACGTTAACACAAGGTCTGTTATTTTTGTTTTATCCAACTGAAGATAATCGAAATTAATGAGACATCCTTGGTTTAGTTTCGGTGGCAATTTATAAGTTAGTCGCACAGCAATTCCGAAGTTTTGACCTCCACTACCACGCAGCGCCCAAAATAAATCAATATTTTGCGTCGCATTTGCAATGAGGGTATCTCCTTTATAATCAATCACTTCAATTTCAATGAGATTATCACACCCTAACCCAAATAAGCGTGAAGAATATCCCCACCCTCCACCGATGGTAAATCCAGCCACGCCAACTGTTGGACACCCTCCACCTGGAAATGGATAGCCTTTTTCACCTAGCGCTTCATATAATTCACGATTACGAACCCCACCTTGAATGCTAACCGTGTTTTGTTCTTCATTGATTTCAATTTTATTAAGTCCACTCACATCTATAACGATGATATCATCCCCTGTGGATAACCCTTCATAGTGATGACGACCACTTCTTATTTTAAAAATCAGATTGTTTTCTTTACACCATTGAATCGCATTTTTAACATCCGCAACGTTTTGACAAAAAACAAAAGCAAGCGGCCTTTTTTCAATCGCACGATTCCAATGAAGTGTTGCTTCATCATATTTTTCATCTTGTTTGGTCACAACGTTTCCCGTTAAAAAATTAAAATCGTACTTTTTCAAATTAATCACCCTAACCATTAGTTTATCTTTATTTGATATTAACATACCTTTTGGATACGACCAATGAATATGATGAATTAAATCTTTAATAATTTCCCTACTATCTAAGTTTCTATCCTAAAAAATCTCTAACTGACGTTAGAGCCTTATAATTAAATTCATACTTTAAAATTTAGTATTTCACTAACACTTTATTCAACGTCTCTTCAAACGTTGAATAAGTTAACAGTTTAAGTATACTTTTAAAAGCTCTTAAGAATTAAGTTTAGTTAACATAGTTTCTAAATCCTTAAGTGTTTTAAACTCAAATATATCATCTTCCAACTGTTCAAGTTGGTTACTCGATAACCCCTGAATACTATTAATCATTGTTTCTGATAAATTACCTAACCGTTTTGTTAGCTGACGGATAATAACTTTGCTTTCCCCTAAAGCAATCCCCTTTAATTTTTCTTTTTCTTTCATTTCCTTTAAAATATTTGCGTTATTT
>JBOFCV010000364.1:0-13456 GCA_051646305.1 Turicibacter sp. | reverse complement strand
GTCACCCAAAAGAAGGGTGACGTAATAAAATAGTACACATGAGAAAACATACTCGCTCCTAACCCATGCGTCCAATCCCACAAGTTCAAACTACCACCGTGCGCTAAATCCCAACCGTGGTAATAAAACGGCAGTACTTGTTCAATATTGTCACCAAAGAAAATCATCGGTTGACCTGTTAATAAGTATTTTAAATGTGCTATGACAACTAGTAGCACTAACAACATCATATAGTATCGTTTTTTCATCTTTCTACTCCTATTACCAAATTATAACTCTTCTGCTTGCCTCATGACTTGCTCAGGTGCGAATGTAGTGGTCATGATGACCGATTAGACGGTTAATCAAAGTCAGATCTCACTTCTATTAAGATTCATCAACTAAAATTAGACTTTTTTTCATGAATAAAGCACCCATCTTCTTAACTTTAAACTAAATAAACATGTGACTTTTCTTTGAGGAATACAACATAACTATCTTTAGTTTTAAATTTTTTCTGATTTCTATTCGCCTACATATTTTGATACCTAACTGCGCTTTATTTCTACTAGATAAAACAATCATAATTATTTAGCCAGGTCCTCATTCAGATGTTAATTTAGTTTAATTAGGTATTCATCTGAGAAAAATAAACGATCATAATACAAATAAACCACCACGACGTCAATGTCATTTTCATCTAGAAACTCTTGTAAAATAAAATCTTTATTCAATCGCAAATCAATGACATATGTTTCGTCAAAGTGAGAAGCAAACCAATCATTCATAGGATTCGAGAAGGAATCCACTAAAAACAAAGCATTGACGCCACCATTCTCACCAAAATCATATTTAATTTCAGGTTCATATCCACCGTAATAGGCATCGTAATGATAGATATCTTTATACCCTGGACCATAACCATCCTGATAGGCTATTTTTTCCCCATTTCTTTTTTCTTCCCCGTTTATGAAAGTTTTAAGATATGGTGTTAGTCCCTCTAAACTATAATCACATAGATCATCTACTTTATGACTATAAAAGCCTGTTCGTCTTGCAAAACTTCCACGATACTGCACATCTGGAATGCAAAACTGGTCAACCACTCGACGTGAATTTTTAAGTTGTGGGAAATCTTTTCGAAGCATCGCGATAATATCTGTATAGGCTTTATATGCCCCCTCATACGTATGATGAAGGTCCGTATTAAAGAAGTATCGACTATACTCTTCATAATCTTTAATCTGCATTTCTTGATACGTAATGCTCTCATTTAATAAGTCTTCAAATGTAGTGCGATATAATTTTGAAGCTTTTTCATTCATATCATTCCCAAGCCAATCCACTTCATTTAAAAGTAAATTTTTATAAATATAGATCGGTTGGTCAATGCTTTCATCTATTTCATTGTACATATTAGCATGTATTTTCAAGGCATCCATCTTACTCGAGTCATACTGAAATAACGCATCCGTATAATGGTCATTATATTTTTTTACATCACGTACCGGAATTAATTTATTTTCTGTTTGATTTAAATAAGCAAATTTCTCAGTCATCAAATAGTCAATTCTTGTGTTCCACTTAACAAGTAGGCCGCGTTGAAAAAATTGATCAGCATAGGCTGATTCAAAATTATCTTGAAACTCTCTGTTAAAAAATGTTGAAATACTAAATTCTTCAAATGTTGTTAATGATCGATATTCATAATCAGCTTCTGTTGTTTGAGGGGTTAGAACCATCAACAGATTTAGCACCCCTATTCCTAAAAAAAATACTGAGATAAATATCAAATTATAAATCTTATGCTTCATCTCTCTCCTCCTACATACCAACAAAAAACCTTTTCTACCTATTAAATCACAACGTTTCGGTTAAAAATATTCTTGTCTATCAATATCCTGCACCTAACTCCAAACCACTCTTAGATTACATTATCCTCACAGCTTCAACTCTCCATCACAGTGAAATCTTATAGCCAACACAATCATTGATTCCAATACAGACCTCGTAAACTTTGAAGATATCAAATATTTTGTGACGATTGCTATTTAATTAAAAACGGAAATAGATAAACGGGTTAAATGTTGCATCTAACAGCGACATAATACTTAGAATAAATAAGCACGCCATTACACTGTCCATCACAATAGTTCGAAGCAAATTAAGTTTTATACGCTGTACTAACTCCTTAACTAAAGGCATTGAACCGATTAATCCAAGACAGATATACGGCAGATAATATTGAACATTAAGATATTCCCAAATATCCCACTGAACAAATGTTGTGATATCAAATAGCGACGTCATATAGATTCCTAGTCGCGATAAATCAGTAAAACTAAAGATGCTCCATCCAATTAGAATTAAGAAAAGAGCATACAGGTGTTGAAAAAATGCTGGTAGTTTAGCTAGCCATCTAAGCAGTAAATATTTTTCTGCAATTAGAATCATACCAAAATACAGCCCCCATAGGATAAAATTCCACGAGGCCCCATGCCAAAACCCTGTTAGTAGCCATACGATTAGAATATTCCGGATTTTCTTAGCTAAACACACACGATTCCCACCTAAAGGGATATACACATAATCCCTAAACCAAGTTCCTAGTGAAATATGCCAACGTCTCCAAAATTCAGTGATACTTTTGGAAATATAGGGATAATTAAAGTTTTCCAAGAAATGGAACCCGAACATACGGCCCAATCCAATGGCCATGTCACTGTAACCTGAGAAATCAAAGTAGATATGGAGGGCATATGCAATAAGTCCTATCCAACTGATTAAAAAACTTAGTTGGGAGTCCGGTAATAGTTGAACTTGTGTGGCTAATAGCCCCACTTTATTAGAGATTAATACCTTTTTAGCTAACCCTAATATAAATCGTCTCAGTCCATATGAAAAATCGTCTACACTTTCTTTTCGATGCTCTAGTTCCGTTTCAATCGTACTATACCTAACAATCGGCCCTGCGATAAGTTGTGGGAATAAAGTGACATAAGTTGCTAATGTTAGAATATTACGTTGAACTTTTACCTGCCCTTTGTAAACATCAATCGTATAAGACATGGTTTGGAAGGTGTAAAAACTAATTCCAATTGGAAGCGGTAAATTTAATAAATCGATATTCGTATTCAACACCTGATTTAAATTCATAATAAGGAAATCGGAATATTTAAAGAAGCATAGAATACCAATATTTATAATGATACTTGAAATCAGCGCATACCTCGCCTTTTTATTATTTTTTTGCTCTTTTGCCCGATGAATCATTTTTGCATGATAGAAATCATTGAATGTTGAAAAAATCATCAAGAGGACGTAGATAGGCTCTCCCCATGCGTAAAAAATTAAAGATCCAATCAGTAAAATCAAATTTTTATACGTTCTATTATTTATCAAATAATAAGTACCTATTATGAGTGGAAAAAATACAAATAGAAACGTAAAACTACTAAAAACCATGCGTCTTGCCCCCGATATCACAAATAATATAATGCTTGTACTAAAATTATATACTCACTTCAATTTTAAAAAACTACTTGGTATTAATGTCTGTCAACTCAAATGAAAAGAGATTACACATTCATTTACATGCTTTGTCACCCGATGAATGCATAAATTAACGGACTATTCCTAGCAAAAAAGATACAACCTTTTAAGTGATTAGATTATGCAACTATCATCTAATCTTCAAAGAGGATTGTATCTTAATGCCTATACACACATACTCACTTGTTGAGAATATGAACTCCAATCACTTTCAAAACTCTTCGTTATTATAAAATTATAAGTGCTATTCCTATTATTACCTGACGTATAGCTACTCACTAACCCTAGATAAATCTCACAGGCTTAATGTTCGATTACTCACTAAGCATTCATTTTCTCAAGGTATTTCTTTCCCCGTAAGGGTATTTAGTATAGATAACTCATGTGATAAACCATGTAACTATCATTGATATAAACTCTTGTTGCAAAGGAATTTAATGTATCATACAACATGATATTTCCATCCGTTGGAACAATTAAGAACTCCACTGTATATGCTCTTAAACGACGTTCAAAATCCTCAAATACCCCTTTATCATGCTCTGCAAATCGATCAGAGTCGGTGATAATAGAATAGAGAAACATTTTATAGTCATATGGATTTTCCTCATATACCGCATAGAAGTCCCGCAAATTAATGACATTAAACACTAATTTTAAATTTTCATTGATTAATCGTGTTCTTAAATCACAGCTTAACACAACCGGTCTATAAGTTGGATCTTGATAATACTCTAATTTATATTCAGTTAATCCTTTATGTGCTTCAATAAGGTCATACGGTAGTTTATAAAAGACATCATTACGTGGGTCGGGTGTGATCCATTTCAATTTAAAATCTTGGGCATGAATAACTGAATTACTAATAAATAAGAATCCAGTTAGTCCAGTCAGTCCAATGATGGTCAAAACCTTAAACCGTGGTGATTTTACAAGTTCGATGACGTATTTTAATCCTAGGGCAAATGTAATTAATGAAAACATTAGAATAGTTGTTCTTCCGTAAACAACACCTGTTAGATATTTACTCACAACGGGTGCCACTAGTGGATTATAGAATAAGATAAGGGTTCCTAAGGCAATGACTTTATATAATTTATATTCTTTGTCTTCACTTTTATAGAAAGCAAGTCCGACAATTAATAGCCAGGTGATTAAGACATACCCACTTTTTAGAATCATTAACGGCGTAGCAAAGTTAATCCACTCATTCGCTTTAATATACGTAATACTATCAAATATTGAAGGAATAAATGATACTATACTCACAGGCGATTCAATTTGTAATACGGTCAATACTAGTGAACCTAAGACCAAAACACAAAGAAGAATCAGACTAAAAACTTTAAATATCGATTGCAAGATGCTTGGGTATTTGGATGAGGTATAGCATAAAATACCATACACAATGATTAATAAAAGTAGTAAGACTCCTGCAACCCCTAATGAAAAGGTAGAAATGATTCCCACGCCATACAAGGCAAGTGGCATACTTGTGACAAGAGGTTTAATCAGATTCGGTTCTTGATTAAAAAATACTTCATAGATAAGAAGTAGGACAACAAGCATCATCCCTACGAATAAGCCGGTTGATTGTACGGAAAAATGACTAAACATTAGCAATGCTAATAGTCCAAGTTGCCAATATGATTTCCCTTCTTTTGAAGCGGTGTAGACAAAAATCAAATAAATCATAATCAGTGGTCTGAATTGATTTCCATAAAACGGATAAATTATCCCAGATAAGGTATCATTCATTAAACAAAATAAAGCGATAAATAAGCAATATTTTAACCAACGATTCGTGTCTTTAAAGAAGTACGTCACAACATTCATAAGACACATTGGCATCATGATTAAGAACAAGAGTGATGGGAACCAAAGCGTGACTAATAATGGATCCATCGATAAGAGGTTTGATAGTGCTGATAACATTAAATAATACCCTTGAAAATTGTAAATCCAATTTAATGGAGCACCTTCACCACTCCAAGGATCGATCATATTAACCGATAGAGCTTTTGCATTACTACTAACAAATGGTATGTAAAAATTAAAATCTTCCGCCGTATAGCTTAAGTTATCGACATTATAATAAAAAACGATTAAGAACACTGCGAACACACTAACCACTATTAAATCTAAGTTTATTTTAATTTTCCACCATAATTTAAAATGAAACAGTGAGTACCCCGTTATGATAACTGTCATTAAAAGAGTTAAAAGGGTTAAGACTTCACTTGATAAATGCCAGACCATGATTGGGAATGTCAGTAATTCATATAAACCAAAGATAGCAAATAAACCTAGTGGCGCGCAAATAGGAAGTTTATCATTTAAATTTAATTTAACACTAATAATCTTTCCAAGTGTATAGGATAAGAAAAGAGTGAAGATAACGGCATAAATAATTGGGTTTATCATTTCCCTACCTACTTTCTAATTTTAGAAGATGAACTACTGTTATTTCCAGTGATACTGAATCACGACGTCATCAGGAAGTTTATAATATTTTTTAAATTCACCTTGATGATACTGTGCTAAAGCTTCACCTGAATGTATCGTCCGATTTGGATAGGCTGGTAACCATAGTTCACCTGTAGGATTTTCTTTATATTCTTCAATTAATCGTTCTTGTTCTTTTGTTACGTTATGAACAGATAGATATCTAGTTGTAAAGTCTGTAAAGATATAGATACTAAACAAACTAAAGATAATAACTAGTATTTTATTTAAATGCATCGTAATTGTCAGTTCATTCACAACAATTAAGCAAACAATAATTAAGAAGTAAACCGTAAAAATCGCGCAACGTGGGCCAATAATTGGTGAGAGCATCATAGCACCCATGACAGCCATCGCAATCATGTAATAAAAAGCAACCATCAAAACAGAACGCTTATTTAATAATGTGAAAATTAAGATACCAAACATAGCTAATGCCATCAATGTCCAATAAGCCAACGTCAGGATATGATTCATGTCATTAAAGTAATACATTACACTGGTAAACTTCCAAAAACTGATGCCAAACTTTTCATTTAAGGCAACCATAATGTCTGCATTGATAATAACTAATCCACTTAGCATGCTTATTCCTAACAAAATAGGAATATATTTTGATTTAAATGCATCTCTCTTTTGATAAATTAGAATCGTTATGATTAGAACTAATCCCATGATTAAGAGTCGATTCTCAGTAAATGTGTAATGAATAAACTCCGGATATTTGGTTGCAATTTTTTCAAAAAATGATTTAGCAATCCATTCGGTTTCTAATGCAACTCGCGCTTGTGACCCAGGACTTAATCGCATCATAAAGAATGCAATCGTTGTACTGAGTGTATTCATGACCAATAGTAAATCAATTTTTCTAAATTTGATATATCGGTACCCTATCAGTAATAGATTAGCTAAGATTAGGCCCCCGGCCATATTCTCAATAATCAATCCGACAATTAGCCCTGATAAGATACTTCCAACAACCTCATGTTTGTATATCTGAGGTGAATCTTCTTTTAAATACTTTCCGATAATATAAAGTTGAACAAGTGCCATCATCGCCGAGAAACGATAGTTAATAGATCCCACAACAAATGTGAAAGTTTCCATACGAATCCCGTGCGTTACTGTGAACATAAAGCATAAAAGCAAAAGACTTGTTAATAGACTTTTCTCTTTTTTGGGAGCGATTATTTTATACATTAAAATATAAGTTATCGCAAATACTAACGGATTAAAAAGTGTTGCCCAAACAAGTTTATTAGTCGCTAGGGCAAACCCTAAAAACTCACCGATAAAACGTCCTGACCAAGTCTGATAGAATTCTATCGACATTTTTAATGGACCTCTTAATCCATTATTATAATATCCCCAGTCATCACCAACTATTGGTGTTATGTTTGACACCCATGCAAAAAAAACAAATAAGAATCCTGCAATCATCAAGTAATCATACTTTTTTAACTGTTGTACAAATTTAGTCACAAAACCCCACCTTTACTTAGAAAAATAAGAACTTATTTTTTCATCTATTAATTCAATAATCTTCCCTTTTAATTCATATGGCTTCGGACTAAAAGATATCGCTCGTTCATATGTTTCCTTAAAATCTTCACCTTCAGGGTAAACCATAAGATAGCCTAAGTCTTCATATTTTTTTGCAAGCTCTACCTGATGGTCATTCACATGTTCACCATACTTACTTAACCTTGGAAAGGCAATAATTTTCTTTTTATTTTGGATGGCTTGTAACATGGAACCCGCTCCACCATGTGTCACAATTAAATCCGCTTTTTCATATAAATCTTGTATTTCTTCATTTGAAACAAAACTAAATACTCTCATTTTATCCGAATGATACGCATTGTGCCCTGCCTGAACAACCACAGTATCTAAATCTGCTACTGCTTCAACTGCTTTAATCATTCTTGTAAAATCTTGTTTTTGAGTCCCACATAATACTAAAATCAAAATAAACACCCTCCAAATTTCGCTTTTGGATATACTTCTAATAATTCTTCCCATTGAACATAAAACTCTGATGCAATTTTATACATGATTTTACCTGTCATAGAAGGGGTATGGATGTTGGCAATTGTTTCAATGTAAATAACTTTTCTACCAAACACTCTACCATATACACACATTGGAATTGTTGAATGAACGCCTGTTGAAATAATGACTTTCGGACGATATTTAATAAAATAATAAAAAGAAACAAGCCAGACATATAAGTATTCAAAAATATAAACCCATCCATCATTTTTTGAACTATAAATCACATATTCTGTTGGATAAATTGAACTTTGTGATACCTTTGTTTTTTCAGTTACAATAATGCCATTATATTTGACAATTAATTCTCTTAGTTGCAGAAGTTCTGTGTAATGTCCTCCCGCTGAAGAACAAAACATAATTTTACCTTTTTTCATATTTATCACCATCTATTATTATAGCATAAAAAAAAAACAAAACGTGATGGATTCTATCTCTCACGTTTTATTTTTTACAATTTCAGACAACTTCATACATGGATTACATAAGATTGAAAGGTTATCGTTTAAGATAATGGAAAACTTGCGCTAAAGCATAATACGTAACCTTGTTTGTTAATCTAAAATACAAATGCTTTTTATCTTTTTTCTCTTTTAAATACTTATTCTTTTTCCAATTTGGAAAATTATTATTTAATAGGTTCCACCCTTCTTCAAGGGTCTCACGACGTTGAGACTTATCTTTTATCTGACAGGCTCTTAGGTATGAACTTCCTAAGAAATATTTAATAAATAAATATTCGAGCTCCACTTGATACGTATCATATAACTGATTTTGTCTAAATGATACTAATAGACCGTTAAACACTTCAATCATATCTTTTACAGCATGATTATGATGATGCGTAATCGATCCTTCCCGTTGAACATAATAGACTAATGCTTGATCCACATGTGCCATTTTTTCAACATGTGGTGCCAGTTGAATTAAAAATGACGAATCTTCATAACGCAATCCTTTTGGAAAGGTTAACTTAATTTCTTTAACCCAATCAGTCAAATACAATTTATTCCAAAGGGTTGCATACATATGAATCATTAAGTCTTTATTATCCTGATAGACACGTTCTTTAGATTCAGTTAATTTAGTTGGATACGTCCAATAAAAATCACAATAAACAAGTTGTGATTCTGTTGATTTTGCTTTTTCATACATTAGTTCAAACATATCTAATTCAACATAATCATCACTATCAACAAACCCAAAATATTCACCTGTTACTTGTTGCAATCCAAAATTACGCGTGTCTGCAATCCCACCATTAGGCTTTATAAAGCTTTTTATTTTAGTTGGATACAACTCACTAAACTGATCGATGATCTGCTGTGAGTTATCTGGAGATGAATCATTTACCACAATAATCTCGATATCTTCAAGTGTTTGGTTCACCAGTGATTCCAAACATTTAGGCAAATATTTTTCCACATTATAAACGGGAACAATAACACTAACTTTTGGCATAATCAAACTCCCTCTATATTTGGTTATCATCATCTTTTGCAAAACTGTTTAGCAACAAGACAATCAGCGCAGTCGCAATGAAGAAATTTGTGATAAATACATCGAGAACGTGACCACTAAAGTAGGCAGCCCCTAATCCGACACACACCGATAACCCAAGCATACAGTTAGCAAATGTAACGCGTTTTTTAAATGACAGCAATAATTTAATTCCTGAAATCACTAAGATAATTGGGAGTGGTAAAATAAATAAGATTAGTCCGAGTATACCTAGCGTGTAATATTGACGGTAAAAATCTTGTTCAATAATCATACCACCATCTGAAATTTTTGAATATCCCATTCCAACTAATTTTTCAGTTGATGATAAGGTATCCCATTTATATTCCGCAAATAACTTTTGTAATTCGCGACCATTGCTACGATTTTCAAATGGTTGTTGTAAGACATGATACCAGAATTCTGGATCAAATTCTAATGGATAGAATCCATAATAATACTCGCTAGGGAACGTAAAGAAACGAACATTATCTTGATCTTTTAAAATATATAGTAATTGGAATTTATATGCTTCTTCGCTTAATCCTTCTAAATTTCCAATTTTATCAGTAACTTCTACTAATTCTTTATCTTGTTCTTTTAAATTACTAATATTTAAACTATCACTATTAATACTTAATACAGCAGGAGCGAATGGCAACACAAGATAAACAACTGCCACCATGATGAACATAAAACCAAGCATTCCTTTATGTATCGATTCTTTACGAATGAACGAAATAATCAAGTAAACAACGAATGAAACAATACTTACAACAAATAACCCATAAGTTGAAACACGTGTTCCGATCATTAACATCGCCAATGCTTGTAAAAGAATTAATATAATAACTGGATATTTCTTTTTAACATCTGACAAGATTTTATACATAATCGGTAATAAAACAAATAATAAAGCTCCCATTTCATTTGCTCCGCGATAGAACCCAACTGATGTCAATTGTTTCGGATTAAATTGATCATAGCCTCCCGTAAACCATGAAACAAAGTTCGCTTCAGTCATGCCACCGTAGCTACCATAAGAATATCCGATGATATTTGATCCTACGATTAGAACTGAAATAAATCCAACCACACATAAAATCATATTATTGAATTGTTTTTTAGTAAATTGAGCGAGATGAATCACATACATTAACACAAATGGAAATGCTAGCGTTAGAATATATTTCAATTCAATCCCATTACTGTATTTAAACCAAATAGGAAAATTCAAATCTAGTTTTTTTGTTATAACAAAGTGTACCGCCGTATAGGCAATCGTAGCAACACCTGCAATCATTGCATAGATAAAGGTACGCTTTTTAGTTTTATCCAGCGAAATAAATCCGATGAGCGCTAGTAAAGGAAGTCCAACAAATCTGATGATTGTTGATGGAACTAAAAGTCCATACTGCTTTAAAAAGTCATTCATTAAATAATCTAATTCAATAATAGGTTGTATCACTAAGAACGCAAAAACAAGAATGGTAAACACTCTTTGATTCATTTTAAATTTACTAAGTAATGTTTGCATCGTTTCCCTCCACTAACTCACAAATACTAACAATAATTTGATCATTATGATATTCATAGTTCTCTAATTGAGTTTTCATCTCTTTTAATCCATTGGGTTTAGAAATTAAAGCCTTCATCCCCTCATATAATCCTTCTTCATTATTTTCAACAATAACACCATATAACGGATGATTTAGTTGCTCATCAATTCCTGCGACTTGTGTTGCCATAACAGGCGTTTGACAAATTAATGATTCAAACACAACGGTTGGTAATCCCTCATATCGAGAAGATAAAACAAAAGCGTCCCCCCATTTCAAATACGGAAATGGATTTGCGCGATACCCCATTAATTTAAACGTTTTACCTACTTGTTTTTCTTCAATCATCGAGACTAATGCATCGTAATTTTCACCATCACCCACAATTAATATTTGATGATTAAATCCATCTTTGATTAACCTTTCATGCACATTAATTAAGCGATCATATCCCTTTTGATCAGCTAGTCGTCCAATTGAGACAAATGTCAAATATTCTTCATTTAAGTAATCCGATTTTTTTTCAATTACGACCTCATTGAATTTGGTTTTGACATCTTGTACATTAATAATGTTATGAATAACTTTAACCGGTTCAGCTAATTCAAATACCTCTTGATACGAACTTGCTGCCACTTTAGAAACTGCGACTTGTTCATCCATAAACTTTAAACTTTTCTTAAGCAGTGGCATATGATTTCCTGAGAAATTTTGAACTTTATAATCTAAATGAACCCAATTCACCTTCTTAGCACTATCCCCACTTCCAACAAAAATAGTACAAAATCCTTCTTTGAAAGCAATCTCAACATCATAAGCTGGTAAATTCATTTTTTTTCGTTCTTTTTTTATTTTGCTTATAATGAATCCACTCTTCATTAAAAATAGTAGATAGGCTTTCTTGATCGTTAATGCAATCTTTTTTTCTTTTAACAATTGTATTAATGATAAATCTATCACGTTAAAAAATTTAGATCCTTCTATCACATTAATTTCAGATGGAATGTCTTTCAACATTTCTCCGTGTTTATGTAAAACGAGTAAATCTATTTCATAATCGGTTTGACTAACTAATTCTTTTAATAAATTATTTAAGACGCGCGCAACGCCACCCACAACCATTTCATCGTTTACAAATAGTATTCTCTTTTTCATCTGAATCACTTCCTATCATATAACCACAACACGAGTTTAATTTGTTTTAAATAAAGCAAGTGGAACAACACACGTTCTTTAAGTGAATATTGAGCGATGTATTTATTTTTTATCCATTTTGGATAATAACTGTTTAAAATAGATACATTCTGTTTGATAAATTCTAAACGATTCGTTTCATATTCACGAATACGCTGTGTTGTTAATTTTGCACCATGTTCAATAAACATAAATTCGATAACCTCATTAAATCGGCTATCCAGAGGTGCTACTTGGATTTTTATTAAATTGAGTGCTTCATAGATATCAAAGATTTTAGGAGACGGCGTATTCATAATCGACCCTGCACGTTGTAAATAAAAATAATGAATTTCGTTTAATTTAACAATCTTCTTAGCTTTAGCTAAGACTAATGGAATACAGCCTAAATCTTCATACCAAAGTCCTTTGGGAAATTGAATATCCTTAAACAAGTCTTTTTTAAACATTTTATTACAAGCACTATTATTAATCGTTAAGATATATGGATTTAATTCAAGATTCGTTTGCTCAAAATCTCCACCTGAAATAAATTTTGTTTGTCCATCTTCGTAAACATATTCCATATCACATACCGTGATGCAGGCATCGCTTTCTAAGCTTTTGTTTAGCATATTTTCAAGTGTCATTTCGCTTATCCAATCATCACTATCAATAAAAAGAACATAGTCTCCTGTTGCATATATCAATCCATAGTTCCTTGCATCAGCAAGCCCACCATTCTCCTTCATTAATCCTTTAACTTTCTCTGGATATTTTAGTACATACTCATCAATAATGACTTGCGACTGATCGGGACTTCCATCATTTACACACAGAATCTCATAAGGTTTTTGAATGGTTTGATTGACTAAAGAATCAAGGCATTTTTGTAAGTAACACTCAACATTATAGATGGGGACAATAACACTAATAACCGGTTTCAAGGTAACGCCTCCTTTATTTCTTTAATGACTGCCTAATCTTAACTAACGTTTTTAAAACCGGCACTAGATTGTAATAAAATAAATATAAAGTGAATTGATCTTTTTTACTTAATGTTTTAATATAAGGATTTACAATCCAGTTTGGAAATTTTTGTTTCATATATGTTAATAGTTTTTTAACTTCTATTT
>JBOFCV010000342.1:0-5386 GCA_051646305.1 Turicibacter sp. | reverse complement strand
AATTGTTGCGGTGAAGACTGCACCAGTGTCCATTCCAGTTGCTCCTAAAACATCTGGATTTACAAAGATAATGTACGCCATTGATAAGAAAGTTGTTAATCCTGCAATAAACTCCTTTGAAACGGTTGTTCCACGTTCTTCTAATTTAAAGAATTTGTTCATTTCATTCACTCTCCCAAAGTGTAAAGTCTTCTCGTTATCTTAACTTAAACTATTTTGACCATAAAAAAAGTAGAAACCTCCAACAAAAAAATGTTGAAAGTTCCTACTTTGGAATCAAATAAAAGAACATACACCAAAAAAATGGCCATGTGGGTTTTTATTGAATCCCGTAGTCTACTCTTTTACGGCGAGTAGGTAGAAACTTTCGGACCATATTTCCGATGATATACGAGAGAAATTGTTTAATTTTTACAAGTTAAATATAAATCTTTAAGTCATAAAAGTCAATACGATTTCATACAAATTCCATTTTTTTTGCATAATTTCGATTAAAAATGTAAATACTAATGAGTTTTTACATTTTTAACATAAAACACGACTAATCTTTTTAAATTTAAACCGCACTTTCCCCTCAACAGTTTACCCAGGTCATTTTGATCACATCAATGCAACTTACAACGATATCCAAACATTCACGCATCAATAAAAATAGAATGAACATTCTAGCTCCCTCATCATCGCCGCATCCATAAAAAGCCTTGGCGCAGAAAAAAAACTCCCTCTGGGAGCTTTTTCGTTATTTAATTGAGCCTTCGACCATTCCTTTAATAATATGCTTTTGAGCAAATAAGAATAAAATAATAATTGGGATAATTGCCATTAGAGCTGCTGTTAAAATAAGATCCCATTGACGAACAAAGGCCCCTACTAAATTCGATACAGCAAGTGGAATAGTTTGAATTTCATTTCCTTTACCTAAAATTAATAGCGGTAATAAGAAATCATTCCAAATCCAAATTCCATTTAAGATAAGAACCGTAATATATATTGGCTTTAAAATAGGTAGGACAATATGGAAGAATGTTTGAACTTTGTTACATCCATCAATTTCAGCTGCTTCCTCAAGTTCATAGGGAATAGATTTAATAAATCCATGGAATAAGAAAATCGATAAGGGTGCACCAAATCCAATATAGGCAAAAATCATTCCCCCATATTCACGTAACAATGGAATATTTGTAACTTCAGTAATCGTTCTAAACCATGATACCAGTGGGAACATAACAACTTGGAATGGAATAACCATTGCCCCTACAAACATCATAAAAATAAAGTTTGAAGTTTTAGATTTCGTACGTACTAGAACCCATGCTCCCATTGCTGAGAAAATCGTAATAAAGAATAAAGAAGTGATTGTAATAATTAATGAGCTCACCATCGAATCTTTAAACGCAATATTATCGCTCGTCCAAATAATCGTCATATTTTTAAATAAGGTTGAAAAACTTTCAGGCATGGCTAGTGGATCTGATGTAATCATTCCATTTGTTTTAGCGGCATTGATAATGACTAATGCGAACGGAAGTAGAAATATAATAAATAAAACAATCCCTAATACTTCTAGAAAAATTCGTACTGGTTTCTTTTGCATTACATTTCAACCTCCTTTTTCTTATTCATATAAACTTGAATGAGTGAGACGACTAGCAGGGCACAGAAAAATACCACAGCTTTTGCTTGACCGATTGCCATTTGACGACTGACAAAGGCTTCATTATAAATATTTAAGGCTAATAACTCCGTTCCGTTTATTGCTTTATTCATAAATAAGGTTGAAGGTCCACCTGCCGTTAATGACACGTTGACATCAAACTGTTTAAATGAGTTAACTAGCGTTAAAAATAGCGTAATGGTGAATGCCGGTGCAACCATTGGCAAGGTGATGCTTTTTAGTCGTTGCCAGGCTGATGCGCCATCGATTCCCGCTGCTTCAATTAAATCTTTCGGTACATTTTGAAGGGCTGTTACATAAATCATCATAATATATCCTGCATATTGCCACGTTCCTGTAATAACGAGTGCCAACAACGCTGTATTTTGAGAAGCTAACATAATGTTATTTGCCAGATAGTCTAATCCAAACGTCACACCTACTCCTGGAAGAACTGACTTATAAATAAATTGCCAGACATAACCTAAAATTAATCCTCCGATTAAGTTTGGAATAAAGAAGCCCACACGATAAATATTTTGACCTTTTAATCCTTGTGTCACTAATAAGGCTAATGAGAATGACACCACATTAACAAATGCAATATTCATCACGGTATAAATCAGTGTAATAAGGATTGAATGTAAGAATCGTTTATCAGTTGTAAAAATAGTCGCGTAATTTTGGAATCCAACAAAAGTTGCTTCACTTATTCCATCCCAATTTGTAAATGAATAATACAATCCTAAAACAAATGGAATAATTAGCACCATAACAAATGAAAACAACACTGGAAATAAAAACGACCAAAAAACAATATTTTTCTTAAACTTCTTTGACATTGATTTACTATAACTTTGCGACTTCTCTTTTTTAAAATTTGCCCCCATAGCATTTTTCAATAGTTTATCCACAACATCTCCCCCTCTTTTATAAACTATGTTGATACATAGTTTAAAGAGTAGGTTGGCATAACAAACCTACTCTTTAACTACATACTAATTATTTTAACGTTGCAAATTGTTCTGCCATCATTTCTACGAATTGCTCAACAGTAATTGCATCTTGAGCTAATAATCCATAGATTGGTCCTAAAGCTTCACGGAAGCTTTCTGGTAAATAATATTGATTCCAAGCATAAGTTTTACCCGCTTCAGCCCATTCCATAATTGACATACTTAATGGTGAACTTTCAGGTTTATTTTTTACATTATTGAAGGCAGGAGCAGCACCTAAGTCATTAATAACGAAGTCATGTCCTGCTTCATTTGTTCCTAAATAGGTTAAGAAATCTTTAGCTTCTTGTGTGAATTTAGAATCTTTATTTACAACATACCAAGATGGACAACCGTAGAAGATTCCATCAGTGACAGATTTAGAAGACCCTTGTGGTGCGTAAGCACGGTTAAACGCAGGAACATCTAAGTCAGCAATATTTGGATCAATCCAGTTTCCTTGGTGAACGAATGCTGCTTTTTGGTTAGCAAATGCTCCAACTTGGTCATCATAATTTCCAGTTGTTAAAACAGTTTGATTTGAATAATCAAATAATAGATTTACCCACTCTGCATACTCAGTGAAACGCTCTGTATCTAACTCACCAGCTAATGCTTTTTCAACAACTGATAAATCATTACGAGCTAATCCATTAGATAAATACGAGTTAATGTTATGGTCGCGCGTTACCCATTCCATTCCAGCTCCAGCTGCCATCGAAACAACTGATTCAATTCCTAACTCTTCTTTCATTGAATCTAATTTTTCAAATGCTGCTTTGTATCCATCAAAATTAGTTAACGTTGCAGGATCAATTTCTGCTTTCTCTAACAGATCTGCATTATATGCTAGTCCCCATCCTTCTACGAAAATTGGGAATCCATAAATAGTTCCTTCTTTTTCAAATGCAACACTTGTTTCTGCTACCCAAGGCTCATTATCTAAAGGCATGATTAAATTTGCATATTCTTCGTATGAAGCTATTCCATCAATAACGAAAATATCTGGCGCATCTCCAGCTGCAATATCAGCTTTTAATTGTGTTCCTAACTGACAAGAATCTCCCCCACATGATTTAACTTTAATTTTAACACCTGTTTCTTCTTCGTATTTTGCTACGAATGCTTTTAATTGTGCATCAATTTCAGGTTTGTTTTGCATTAATGTTAACTCGACTTGATCTGGTTTTGGCGCTTCTGTTGTGGGTGTTTCTGTTTTCGGTGTTTCTTCTTTTGGTGTGTCTGCCGTGTTAGAGCTACATCCAACCAGTGTTAATCCCGTAGCTAGTACTAGACTTAATAAAATTTTAAACTTTTTCATAACTGTAAATCCTCCCAAATTCTTATCTTCATTTAGCTTTCTGAAGAAAGGTATATTAACTTTTTTTAAAACATTGCTTGCTATGATTATCCTGGACAAATAATTTACTAAGTTTTTTACACCCTATTAAATTATTTAAATTTTCATATCGCAATCGTTTACATTGAAAGTTTAACACTTGAAGAGTTTCTTCTCAATTCATCCGACAAATCCTTACATATTTATTGTTTATTTATAATATAGTTTTTAAAGCAATAAATTTATAAAAAAAAGCAATAAATGTGTCTTTTTTATGTCCTAACAAACTTCCTCATCGGTAACCGATTACATAAATATGAAATTGAAACCTTTCACTTTCGCTCCTAACTGGGTGACACGATTCAAAATTATTATTTTGTCGAACGTTACCCAGTATATTTTTAAAATTAAATTCATATTATATTTTTAATTTGTCGAAAAAATAGTCTAACCTTTTGTATTTCTATGCAAACGAAAAAATGACCTCTATCCTGCGTAGAGATGATAAACCGCCTATCATCTGTTACTAAGATTCTCTATTTACCTGCTATTAACTTTCATGGAATTAATCTATTTAGTCAAAAAAATAGTGCCTTAAATGTTATCAAACATTTAAGGCACTATCTGTTTTATTATTGCATCACTCTCTTAGCAAGTGCGATAGCACCTGTTAAGCCAGCATTATCTTCTAATAAAGGTGGAACGATATAAGATTCAATTGTATTCATGATCTCATCTTTTTGAACGTATCCATTTAATAAGTGTTGAACGTGTTTATGAACCATTGGGAATAACTGACGTTGTTTCATTACGCCACCACCTAAAATAATTTTCTTCGGTGATAAAATTAAAACGTAATTAACGAGTGCCTGTGCAATATAATAAGCTTCTATTTCCCAAACAAGAGGATTTTCACTTAATTCATGACCTTTTTTCCCCCATCTTGCTTCAATGGCTGGTCCCGCTGCTAATCCTTCAAAACAATCTTTATGAAATGGACATTTCCCTTCATAAGGGTCTTGTGGATGACGTCTTAACATAATATGCCCCATCTCAGGATGTAGTAATCCATGAGCTAAGTTGCCTTCAACTAATGCTCCACCACCGACTCCAGTTCCTATGGTTAAGTAAATACATGAATCTAATCCTTTAGCTGCTCCGTATGTTGCCTCACCTAAGCATGCAACATTTACATCCGTATCAAATCCCATTGGAATATCAAAATGTTTTTTTAATTCTCCTAAGAAATTAAAATCTTTCCAAGCCGTTTTAGGTGTAGAAGTTACATAGCCATACGTCGAAGAATTAACATCTGGATCAATCGGTCCAAAACATCCTATACCAAGTGACACAATATTTTTACCTTTAAAGTAATTAATAATTTGTGGCATTGTTTCT
>JBOFCV010000335.1:0-2963 GCA_051646305.1 Turicibacter sp. | reverse complement strand
AGTATCATCACCCTTGCCATTTTAAAGGGAACAAAAATCAAAACCATCGGGCTTTGTCATAGTGTTCAAGTGTGTGCGAGCACGTTATTAAATGAGTTAGATTTAGCTTACGATAATGTCTCATATAAAATTGCCGGAATTAATCACATGGCTTGGTTGCTTGAAATCAAATCAAATGGAACGGATTTATATCCCGAGATCAAAGAAAAAGCAAATAAACTCACAACGAAACATGATGATATGATCCGCTTAGAACTAATGAAACGCTTTGGATACTATGTAACGGAATCAAGTGAGCACAATGCAGAATATCTTCCTTATTTCATTAAAGAAAAGTATCCTGAACTAATTGAAAAATTTAATATCCCTCTTGATGAATACCCAAGACGCTGTGTTGAACAAATCAAACATTGGGAAAACTTACGCAATGAAATCGTTAATAACCACCACCTTGAACATACACGTACACATGAATATGCTTCATATATCATGGAAGCAATGATTACAAATAAACCTTTCAAAATTGGGGCTAATGTGATGAATTCGGGTCTTATTACTAATTTACCTCAAGACTGTGTCGTTGAAGTTCCTTGTTTAGTTGATGCTTCAGGGGTAACACCTTGTTATGTTGGTGATCTTCCACCTCAATTAGCTGCCTTAAATCGTACCAATATAAATGTTCACCAATTAACAGTTGAAGCCGCTTTAACACTTAAAAAAGATCATATTTATCATGCAGCTATGCTTGATCCTCACACTTCAAGCGAATTATCAATTGATGATATCTATGCGTTAGTCGATGATTTAATTGAAGCACATAAGGGCTGGTTACCTGAATATAAATAAAACCTCATAACACCTAAAAAGCAAAGTGACGATCATCCCCTTGGGATCCTCATCACTTCGCTTTTTTAATTACGCTATGATAATTCATCATTTTGATGAATTATATTTATATCCGTACCACGACAACATCTAGCTCCACTCATCTGATACCCTGTTTAAATTCTTGTTCCATCATTCTCTCTAACTGACCTTTACAAGGTGATAAAAAAGATCAAAATCATAACTGATTTTGATCTTTTTCCATTTTACAACTTACCACCTGACGTTGCAATTCCTTCAATAAACTTACGTTGGAAGAGAACAAAGATTAATAACATGGGCCAAATTGCCATTAATGAGCCAGCCATGACTTGAGGGTAGTTCGTTGAAAACTGTCCTTGTAATGAGGCAAGACCTGCTGATAATGTCATTTTATCAATTGACATATTAACAATTAATGGCCACATTAAATCTTTAAAGGCGAATAAGGCTGTAAAAATAGCAAGTGCAACTAATCCTGAACGGGCAAGAGGTAACATAATTCTAAAGAATGTTGTTCCAATATTACACCCATCTAATTTTGCTGCTTCTTCTAATTCGGTTGGAATTCCCATAAAGAACTGTCTTAATAAAAATGTCCCAAATGCACTTACCACCCCTGGAATAACAAGTGCTGAAATCGTATTTAATAGACCCAACTTTTGCACAAATAAATATTGAGGAATGATATAAAGTTGAGATGGAACCATCATTTGAATTAAAACTAACATAAATAAGAAATTTTTACCTGGGAATGTTAGTCTAGCAAATGCATAAGCTGCCATGGCACTAAAAATAACGGATCCGATAACTCTAAAGCCTAACATCACCATCGTATTCAAATAGAATTTACCAAAGGGTAATGAATTGAAGACTGCACTGTAATTATCCCATTTCATTGTTTCTGGGAAAATTTTGGGTGGCATTTGCGTTGATTCTCCTAATGTTTTAAGAGATGTCAGTACCATCCAAACGAATGGTAGAATCATGATGATAGCCCCTAAAATAAGAATCAGATGAATCAATAGATGACTTTTTTTAATTTTCTTCACTGCTAACACCCCTACTTTCTAGTAATGAACCCATTTTTTCTGAACCTTTAATTGAATCATTGTGATCATCATAATTAAAGCTAATAATAACATCACGATAGCCGATCCATATCCTTTATCATTTATAACAAATGAATGTTGATAGAATAAGAACACTAATGATTGTGTACTTTCCATCGCCATACTCGTTTTATCTACCATCATAAAGATTGTATCAAATACCTGGAACGCAGCAATAACACTCGTTACCACAACAAAAAACATCGTAGATGAAACAAGAGGAATGGTGATTGTAAAGAATTGTCTAATCGGACCCGCACCATCAATACTTGCAGCTTCATAGTAATCCTTAGGAATCTCTTGTAATCCAGCTAATAACAACACCATGTTATAGCCAATTGCGCTCCAAATTCCCACGATTGCAATCGCAATTAAGGCAAAATTTGGATCACTTACCCACTTTGGCCCCTCAATCCCAATGAATTCAAGTAAATAATTAACAATTCCAAATTCTGAGTTGAATAACCATTTCCATACCATGGCAATAGCTGCTGGTGCAGCGACCATCGGTAAGAAATAAATCGTTCGATATAACCCTTTTCCTTTTATTTTTTGATTTAATAAAACGGCCACAATTAAAGAAAGAATAACAGTTGCAGGCACAACAATCAGTGCATATTTAAGTGTATTTCCCGTTGCTTGCCAAATCGCAGGATCGGTAAATAATCGTTGATAATTCTCAAGACCTACCCAAGTCGTTACCCCAAAATCTCCTGTCTTTTGAAAGCTTAAGATAACCGTTTGAAAGAGTGGAATAAAGTTTAATATAAGAAGTCCAATCATCGTAGGTGCAACTAAGATATACGCCCACATCCACTCATTATGTTTTTTATTCAGACGCTTTTTGGTTGTACGTTCAACCGTACTTTGTTTTTTCATTACGATACTCATCCTTATCACCCAATTCCAATTATGAAGGGTATCGGAAAGGTAACCTCCTAACCGATACCTCTTTTATTTTATTCTTGTGCTAAAATAATTTCAATT
>JBOFCV010000407.1:0-1603 GCA_051646305.1 Turicibacter sp. | reverse complement strand
AAGTTATCTCAGCCTGATTTAGTTATTGTGGGCGTTAATCCACCTAGTTTAGTGCCGGAGTTTTTCAACTTTAATTTACAATAGGAAGGAGGGGTATCGTGTGGAAATAAATGAACGTAAAAAATTGAGAAAGACTATTCTTTTATTTTGTATTTTTTCTTTTATTTATTATGGGTGGCGAATTTTTTTCACGATTCCATTTGGCTATGGTTGGTTCTCTTTAACGCTTGGAATTATTTTAGTTGTTGTGGAACTATTGGGTGGAATTGAGTTTTTGATTCACTTTTTAAATTTATCAAAAATTGATGTGCCGGTCGTTGGAGAAGTGGATAAGAATAATTATCCGCATGTTGATATTTATATTGCGACGTATAATGAGCCAACGGAGTTATTGTATAAAACGATTGTGGGATGTTTGAACATGGATTATCCTAATAAGCGTAAGGTTCATATTTATGTGTTAGATGATGGAAATCGTTTAGAGATGGGACGGTTGTGTCAACGACTTGGCGTTCATCATTTGACGCGTGAGGATAATGAGCATGCGAAAGCGGGCAATTTAAATCACGCGCTAAGTAAAACAACCTCGCCCTACGTCGTGACATTGGATGCGGATATGATTCCGATGCGCAATTTCTTAATGGTGAGTATGCCATTTTTTGCGCAAAATGAAATCGAGGTGGCTCAAGCTCAAGATCAAGAGGAAGAAGAGGACGTAAAGAAACTTGGATTTATTCAATTGCCGCAAGTGTTTTATAATGTGGATATTTTTCAGTATCAGCTATTTTCAGAAGATCGAATTCCCAATGAGCAAGATTATTTTTATCGGGATATTGAGTTAAGTAAGAATGCTAGTAATTCTGTTATTTATGGTGGATCAAATACCATTTTATCGCGTGAAGCCTTAATGGAGATTGGTGGATTTGTGACCGATGTGATTACAGAGGATATTGCCACAGGGATGCTTATTCAAAGTAAAGGATATCGTGCGTATGCCCTTGATTCGGTTCAAGCCTCAGGACTCGCTGCCCATGATTTAGATGGAATTTTAAAACAGCGAAAACGTTGGGCGCGTGGATGTATTCAAACATTTAGACGCCATAATCCGTTATTTACCAAGGGCTTAAACGCCAAACAAAAAATGAATTATGTATCATCTATCTTTTATTGGTATGGTAGCTTTAAACGGATTATGTATATTTTAGCACCGATTCTTTTTGCGGTTTTCAACGTGATGATTGTTAAAGCAAGTATTATTGGTGTCCTTATTTTTTGGTTACCGATGTATCTTTTTACGAATTACACATTGCGTCAATTATCTAATGACGTGCGCTCGCTCAAGTGGACGAATGTGTATGAAACCATTTTGGCACCGTCATTATTACCGGCTGTTATTTTAGAAACCTTTGGATTTAGTATGGATACCTTTGAAGTCACAAAGAAGGATAAACGAACTGAGACTTCTTCTACGGGAACAAAGGGACTTGCAATTCCACATCTTATTTTAATGGCATTCACAATACTAGGAATTATGAAATGTATGACGCATGCTTTTACCGAAGAGGGATCAAGCTATTTCATTGTTTTGTTCTGGCTTGTTATT
>JBOFCV010000322.1:0-5108 GCA_051646305.1 Turicibacter sp. | reverse complement strand
TGTTGACTTTTAATTGAAGATAGAGTATCTTAGTCGTAAGTTAATAAAAGTAGATAGAGGTTGCGGTACCTAAGAGTACTATTGTTGAGCTAAGCGCGTTGACACAATAGGAAAGGAGTTACTGCCGAAGTGTATAGTTGATCCTTTAAGACTATATTGCTGGGGTTATGTATAAGATGCATAACACTGTCACAAATCAAATTTGTGAGGAGCTATCATTTAAGCAGA
The DNA here is from genome assembly GCA_051646305.1 of Turicibacter sp. Lineage (GTDB taxonomy): Bacteria > Bacillota_I > Bacilli_A > MOL361 > Turicibacteraceae > Turicibacter. Next base: position 4,880 of record JBOFCV010000322.1, on the reverse strand, counting down.
TGAAATGGATGTTATTAAACTAATCATAGTTTAATACTTTGATTTTAAAGTCTTGAGTGAACTCTCAAGGCTTTTTATTTTTCTAAAAATGTAACATGGAAAAGTAGAATGCCTTGATAATTTGAAGTGAGGAGCTATCACGAAAGATTTTAAAATAGTTAAATAAAATGATAGGGGGAACTATCATTTTATACTTATTTTTGACAAAGTCTTGAGTGATAGCTCAAGGCTTTTTTTGATGAATGAGTTTAGATAAATAGGCTAAGGATAGCAAAAAAAGGGAGATGAGATGATGCAAAATGTTCAAGAGGTAAATCATACAAGAGGTGGATTTAAAGTTCCGCATACGCTCGTTATTATTGTGAGTATTATTTTATTAGTAGCAGTCGCAACGTATATTGTGCCAGGGGGAACTTATGAACGTGTGGTAAATGAAGCAGGCAGAACCGTCGTTCTTGATGGGTCATTTTCATACATAGCGAGTCAACCACAAAATTTATTTGCCATCTTACAAGCGCCTATTAATGGCATTGTAGCGGCAGCAGAAATTATTTCATTTTTATTTATTGTGAGTGGGTCATTTAATATTATTACACGTACACAAGCCATTGATAGTGGAATTGCTCGAGCAGTTCATGCGTTTAAAGGAAAAGAAATCTTAATCATTCCGATTATGATGACCTTATTTTCATTAGGGGGGGCAACATTTGGAATGGTTGAGGAAACCATCCCATTTATTGCAATGCTCGTGCCGCTATCATTAGCGCTAGGCTACGATAGCATTGTCGGAGTTGCGATTTGTTATTTGGCTGCAAATACTGGTTTTTCATCGGCAATGTTAAATCCATTTACAGTCGGAATTGCGCAATCAATTGCCGAAATCCCTGTGTTCTCTGGATTTGAATATCGTACGATTATTTGGGTGATCACAACCCTTGTCACTATTTTATTTATGATGATTTATGCGAATAAAATCAAAAAGAATCCACAGTTAAGTCCGATGTATAAATACGATCAAAAACGAAGAGCGCAACTCAGTCAAGCAGAAACAGTTAACATGCCTTTTACACGGAACCACAAAATTATTTTATCGTTAGTTTTACTTTGTTTAGGAATTATCGTATATGGTGTTTTAGTTAAAGGTTTTTGGATTCCTCAAATCGCCGCCGTCTTTTTTGCAACAGGAATTATAGCGGGATTACTTGCTAGATTAAATGTAAATGACATGGCAGATGCATTTATTGAAGGGGCAAAAGCAATGATTGGGGCAGCCATTATGGTAGGATTTGCGCGCGCGATTGTGATGATTGCTGAAAATGCTCAAATTATCGATACCTTACTATTCCACCTATCTAATGTGATTGGGCAACTTCCAACACTTGTAGCGGGATACGTGATGTTAATTGTCCAAATGGTGATTAACTTCTTCGTCGGATCAGGATCAGGTCAGGCAGCCTTAACGATGCCAATTCTTGCCCCATTAAGTGATTTAATCGATATCTCACGTCAATCAACAGTCCTCATCTACCAATTTGGAGACGGATTTTCAAATGCTATGTTTCCAACATCCGGAACCCTCATTGCGTGTCTTGGAATTGCAGGAGTTCCATTTACAAAATGGTTAAAATGGATTATTCCACTACAACTCATTTTATTTATATTAGCTATTTTATTTATTACACCAGCGATTTTATTGCATTGGTAACATTAAAAACTAAACAGTATAAGGGGAGAGAGCGATGAAAAATACGTTATTTGAAATAGGAACACAAGTTAAAGAGAGATTATGTCAGATGAGTGACTACATTCACGATCATCCGGAACTTGGAAATCAAGAATACGAAGCTGTTTCGGTTTTAACTCAATTCTTAACCGACCACGAATTTGAAGTTGAGAAAAATATTGCCAATTTACCTACAGCATTCAAAGCTGTTTATGATAGCAAGATTGAAGGTCCAACGGTTGCTTATTTATGTGAGTATGACGCACTACCAGAAATCGGTCATGGGTGTGGACACAATATGATAGGGGCAATGAGTGCCGGAGCCGGTGTTATTCTAAGTAAGATAGTCAAAGAAACAGGTGGCAAAATTATGGTGTTTGGAACACCGGCTGAAGAAACGAATGGTGCTAAAGTCATATTAGCAGAAGCTTCAATGTTTGATGATGTGGATGCTGTGATGATGGTCCATCCGTCAGGTTATTCATGTGAAAGTGGGACATCACTTGCCATTCATCCGATTGAATTTACGTATAGAGGAAAACCTGCTCATGCGGCTGCTTGTCCTGAAGACGGAATTAATGCGTTAAATAGTGTTTTATCACTATTTAGCGGGATTGATGGTTTAAGACAACATGTGAGAAGTGATGTTAGAATGCACGGAATTATTACAAATGGAGGTGTTGCAGCCAATATTGTACCTGAAGTGGCAGTCGCGCAGTTTTATATTCGCGCAAGCACGAAAGAATATTTAGAAGAAGTGGTTGAACAAGTTCGAAATATTGCACGAGGGGCAGCACTTATGACAGGAGCAACACTAGAGATGAAAAATTTTGAATTAGCTTATGATGATTTAAAAACGAATGCCGTTTTATCAGAAGCCTTTAATGAAAATCTAAGAAGTCTTGGTATTGAACATATTCAAAAACATAAATCAGGATCTGGTTCAGTTGATATCGGAAATATTAGTAATCTAGTGCCAACCATTCATCCATATATCGGGATTACAGATTCAGATTTAACTGGGCATACACATGAAATGGCGGCGGCTACACTAACAGAAAAAGCCCATGAACGTTTATTAATTGCATCACTAGCACTTGCATATACTGGATATGATGTGTTAACTGAAAATATAAAACTATAACATTTCTTTTGAATTGGTGTTGACTTGTAAAAACTACCAGGGTATAATGACAACAATTAGAAATTTAAAAAAGACAAAAGGAGATCGAAAATCATGCTTAAACATACAAGCCAGTCAGTAGTCATGACAACTAAATATTACTTTAGCTATTTTAGATAGAGTTTGTATGTATGATTGAGATTCTCATCGTAGGTACAGACGCTTAAGTTTGTATCTATGATGGCTAATTTTGTGTAAGATAAATTAGGTCACATAGATAAATCATCTATGTGGCCTTTCCTTTAATCCGTTAGCGGATAAGGCCACGTAGTGTAATGACTATGTGGCCTTTTTATTTTTTCTAAAGAGCTACCTAATAGTTTAATAACAGACTTCTGGCCAAAGGATGTTATTAGAATAGGCGCGGGAGATAAAAATTAAAAGGAGGAAATGAGAATGAGTAATCAAGCAAACGGTTCACATAAACGAGAGGTATTTTCTTCAAAATTTGGATTTATATTATCATGTGTTGGAGCAGCATTAGGTCTGGGAAATATTTGGATGTTTTCGTATAAATTAGGGGCATATGGAGGAGCAGCGTTCTTAATTCCATACTTTATCTTTGTATTTATCCTTGGAACAACGGGGTTAATTGGAGAGTTTGCATTTGGTCGTACATTTAAAGCAGGATCAATTGTTGGGATAAAAAAAGTATTTGAAAGCAGAAATTTAAAAGGTGGTTCTATCTTTGCAGCGATTCCGGTCATTGGGATAACAGGAATTTTAATGTTCTATACAATTGTTATTGGATGGATTTTAAAATATTTTACCTTAAGTGTTACTGGCGAAATTAGTTCAATTGATCCTGCTGCATATTTTGATTCATTTGCAGGAACAACGTCTTCTATTCCTTGGTTTTTACTAGCTGTCATTTTAACGTTACTAGTTGTTGTGATGGGAGTATCTAAAGGAATTGAGAAATTAAATAAAATAATTATGCCGTTATTATTAATTATCTTTATCTTCTTAACGATCCGATCAGTTTCATTACCAGGGGCAATGGCAGGGGTTGAATACTTACTAAAACCGAGATGGGAACATTTATTAGAAATTGAAACATGGATTATGGCACTTGGACAAGCGTTCTTCACGGTATCATTAACAGGTTGTGGAATGGTGGTTTACGGTAGTTACACGAATGAAAAGTTTGATATGGTATCAGCAGCGTTTAGTACAGCGATTTTTGATACAATCGCCGCCATGCTTGCAGCCTTTATGGTTATTCCAGCAGCTTTTGCCTTTGGTTTTGATCCAGCAGCGGGACCTTCGTTACTATTTATTACAGTGCCATCAATTTTCAAAGCAATGCCTTACGGTAATGTCTTAAGTATTTTATTCTTCTTAAGTATTATCTTCGCCGCTATTTCATCTTCAGTTAATATGTTAGAAGGACCTGTAGATGCATTAATTACAGTTAAAAAAATGAATCGTAAAACAGCATCAATTTTGATTTCAGCAGTTTGTTTCGTCTTAGCTTTACCGTTAGCAACAAGTAGTGATCGTTTCGGTACGTTTGCAGATACGATGACAATTGTGTTATCACCTATTGGTGTGACGATTACAGCAGTATGTGTCTTCTTCCTATACAAAGGTGACATGTTAGCAGAGATTAACAAAGGAACAAATCGCCCCCTTGGCATTTGGTTTATGAATTTAGGTAAATACATCTTTGTTCCAGTCACTGTATTAGTTATTATTTTCGGAATTGTATACGGAGGAATTGGATAGAAGAATTGAAATTAGAAAATAGATGGGGATTAAGATAGTTGAACTCATGGTAAAAAGATTGTGGTGACGACGTTTTGATTTAAATTCTTCAAGGAAGCTAGTTTTAAGGAATGGTAGGTAATGCCACCGACAGGTAGAAGAACTAATCAAAAGTCATGATAGTTCTTCTAGCAAGCAAGCGCACTGATTATTCTATTTGATTAATAAAGAAAATTAGTTAAAGGCGTTTAAAGTACAGGGGGGATT
>JBOFCV010000284.1:0-3582 GCA_051646305.1 Turicibacter sp. | reverse complement strand
GGTATCCCGGCTTTTAGATAGGAAAAATCCTCAGCCGCTGTGGCTGTAGGTGAAAAAATATCATAGAAATAGCCACTGTCTTTCATGAATGGTTGAACAGATGAGGAGACAAAGTTTTTGATTTCTGGTGACGTTTTAATTTCAAAGGCCCGTTGACCTTGTACTGCAAAATTCCCATCTATATTGATGATGGCAAAGGCGTGTTTTGCCCATTCTGGATGAAGGTGTGTAATCTGCATATAAGCCCCAACCGCCCAATCATAATCACTATTCTCACGTCCCCATTCTTCGGCCCCGTGAGTGATGATACGTAGAGTACGTTCAGGCGTATAACCCGAATTGATGATGGCTTTAGCGATCCCTGTAATGGTGGATACACCACTTGCATCATCGAAAACGGAGTGATAATACCCATCATAATGAGCCATTAAATAGATGACTTCATCTGATTTTCCTTTAATGTCACCCCAGATATTACAGGATAGAGCCTGTTTTACCACTTCAGAGTTTGCAGTTAATTTAACTTGAATTTCTTTTGAAACAGATTTCTCAATAAGTTCTTTTAGTACTTTAGCATCGTGAAGAGAAATGGCCAGAATAGGTGCATCACTTGGGCCAATCGGATCTTGTGAAATTAGGATATTTTGACGGGGATGACTATATTCTGAGGCAACTAGTACAGCTTTAGCACCTTTTAAATGAGCTTGGTAGGCAGGGTAGTTAATCCAAAAATCTTCATGTGGCTTTATCGAAATCAGAATTAATTTCCCGCGAACATCACCTAAGTATTTATAGTCGGCCAATCGTCCTTTTCCTCCATCAACGACTGATATTCGTTCATCATTTGCTTGAATCGTGGTCGCATAACCACCAAGGGTGATGTTTTGAAGAGTCCCCATTTTATCTTTATATAAGAGCTTTGCACCTGAAAAATTCCAACCATCTGTGGGATAGTGATCAGCATGCACGTTTGTAAGACCAATCTCATTAAATAGCTGATGCAAATAACTTGCTGCGTTAGCACTAGCTTGACTACCAGCCGCCCGATTACCTGTCGCAGCATCATCTCCAAAATGAGCTAGAGTTTCCATCACCTGCTTAGAGTGATTCAGGTCAATAGCGTTATGAAATTGTCTAAATACATCGTTTTTATCAAATCGCGTCATTTTTTACTTCCTTTCTATTAGGCTAAGAAGGGAGTGCATTCTTCTTAGCTAGTTTAATCCTACTATATGATATTAATAATTTAGCTTACTGTATTTGCAAATAACTAATTGAAAGCATTTAGTCCAATACTTGAAATGGTAGAAGTTAAATGATGTTCATAGACATCAAATTATTTTTCAGAATTAAAGGAATAGGGTGAAAACTTGAAATATCTTGATACGACGATCACCTAGTCCTTATAAATGGTTGGTAGCGTGTTAAATTAATCATATAGAATATCTTTTTTTTACCAATTGGAAATATATTATACTATTTTATAGTTGACCAGTATGTTATAATCATTTTTGTACTAAAAAGGATAATATCAGAACTAGATAACACGGATTCTTCGTAATATCAACGTTTATAGTTATTATTTGACTTATAGTTAAGTCCCTATCATAATAGATAAGAAAGCGAGTGATTTTATGTTACGTGTTTCTCAAATTAAAGTCTCAATCGATGATTCAATGGAAATGGTAAGACAATGTTTATTATCTGAATTAAATATTACAGATAAAGACGTATTAGATTATAAAATTTATAAACAATCAACAGATGCCCGTCGTGGTAGACTAGGATTTGTGTATACAATTGATATTGCTGTTAAAAATGAACAAGCTATTTTAAACAAAAAATTACCTAATGTTTCTTTAGCACCTGATGTGAACTATGTATTCCCAACCATGGGAACAGAACAAATGAACGGTCGTCCAGTTGTGGTTGGATTCGGTCCTACAGGAATGTTCTCAGCCTTAATCTTAGCAGAAATGGGATATAACCCAATTGTATTTGAACGTGGTGGATCAGTTGAAGATCGCGTTAAATCTGTTCAAGACTTCTGGAAAGATGGAATCTTAGATCCTAACTCAAACGTACAGTTTGGTGAAGGTGGAGCAGGAACGTTTTCTGATGGGAAATTAACAACACGTGTTAAAGACTTACGCGGACGTAAAGTGTTAGAAGCATTAGTAGAAGCTGGCGCGCCAGAAGATATTTTATATACAGCACATCCTCATATTGGAACAGATTTATTACGTGAAGTTGTTAAAAACATCCGTGAAAAAATTATTTCATTAGGTGGAGAAATTCACTTTAATACAACAGTCACTGACTTCATGATTGAAGAAGGTCAAATTAAAGGAATTAAAATCAAAGGTGGAGACACAATTGAAACAGAACATGTTATTATTGCGATTGGACATAGTGCACGCGATAGTTTCTATAAATTACATGAACGTGGTGTAACATTCTCACAAAAAGCATTTGCTGTCGGAGCACGTATTGAGCATCCTCAAGCTATTGTTAACAAAGCACAGTATAAAGAATTTGCTAATCATCCAAAACTTGGAGCAGCGGATTACCGATTTGCTCATACAGCATCTAATGGACGTGGTGTTTATACATTCTGTATGTGTCCAGGTGGGACTGTTGTTCCATCAAGTTCTGAAAAAGGTCGTCTTGTAACAAATGGGATGAGTGAAAATGCACGTAAAGAAGCAAATGCAAATAGTGGGTTACTTGTTCAAATTTACCCATCTGACTTCGAAAGTGATCATCCTTTAGCAGGAATTGAATTCCAACGTCGTTTAGAAGAAAAAGCTTTTGGATTAGGTGGAAGTGATTATACAGCACCTGCTCAATTAGTTGGAGATTTCATGAAGGGGCAAGCTTCTAAAACTTTAGGAACAGTTAAACCTTCTTACGCTCGTGGGGTGAAATTAACAAACTTAAACAAATTATTACCTGATTATGTGATCACTGCGATGCAAGAAGGTATTAAAATCTTTGATAATAAAATGCGTGGTTTTGGAATGAAAGACGCTATCTTAACAGGAGTTGAAACACGTTCATCATCACCAGTTCGTATGGATCGCGATAGCGATACTTGCCAATCAGTTGATGTTAAAGGTGTTTATCCAGCCGGTGAAGGTGCAGGTTATGCAGGTGGAATCGTTTCAGCTGGTATCGATGGAATTAAATGTGCCGAAGCTATTGTTCGTCAATATAAAAAATAAGACATAAATAAAAAGGGACTCAAAAACACCACATGTGTGGTGTTGGTGGGTCCCTTTTTAAAAAATTACGCCCTGTTAGGTTTTATTGTTGTCAGGTATATAAAACTTTTAAGTGCTAATAGTCACTCTCATGTTAGGGTTATAACGTACTAAAGATGGCTAGGATCTCCTCAGTTTTTGTTAGCTTAAACCCAATAAACACTAAAATGATTAAACTACTTCCCAGAATAGATACCCACGATAGGGAGGTATATTCTCCTAAAAAGCCGTAAATCATGGTTGATAACGCAGCGCCTAATGAGCCACAAGAGGCCATGAAACCAAAGATTGTTCCTCTATTTTCTTGTGGAATAGAGAT
>JBOFCV010000283.1:0-24003 GCA_051646305.1 Turicibacter sp. | reverse complement strand
CTTTAATTGAAGATAAGTATTGAAGTTGGCTGTTTTAGGAAGAACGATGCGGGATTGTTTAAATCCATGTTTAGTGATCTTATTATCGCAAACTGCTCCACAAGAGGGACAGTGAGATGGTAGATAAGAAAGAGTAGCGTGATAAACTTTAGAAGTAACCCCCTTAATCTTCATTTCAGAAATAAAATCATGAGGAAAAACAATATTTTCATCTTTAATATTAAGAGATAATCTAATATAATGAGAGTGAGACATAATACTCCATCCTTTCCGTGTTTTTGTGGTGATTACATTGTAAAGGATAAGAGGGTATTATGTCTTTTTTCGATTATTGTATAAAATTTAAAAGCAATTATTTTGCTAAATGTCAACCATATAATTAACATATATTATTAAAATGGATAGAAGCAAATCAACCTGATAAAAAAACAATGGATAATTGTCTCATTTCTTCATTTTTTATAATAATTAAACGTATTATGATAGTGAAAGAAAAAATATGAACCCATTTGAAAGGTTGAGAGATATGTTTGAATTTAAGGATGTGGGATATTTAACAAATGGAGAGATAGACCTTATATTGGATAAAAAAATACCGGAAACAATCGATAGATTTCATGCACCATCTTATCATTTTAAAATAAAAAAACACCTTACCCCAATTGAAATTGGTAGAATAGATATAAGGATTGGTTACAATGAGACAACGTTTTATGGAGGTAATATCGGGTATGAAATTTTTCCTCCATATAGAGGGCACCATTATGCCGCACAAGCGTGTGTACTCATCACGAAAGTAGCCAAAATACATAACTTAGCATATTTATACATTAGTTGTTTACCTGAAAATATACCTTCAAATAAAACATGTCAAAAACTTAACACGTCTTTTTTAGGGACTTTTCATGTTCCATTTCATAATGAATTATATTTAGTAGGTGTGAGAACAATTAATATTTATGCCTGGCAATTATTTTAAATTATATTTAATAAATACAATAAAAATAAAATACGATAAAATACACATAATATATTTGTCATCATGAAGTCTCGTAAGGAGGATATATATTATGTCAACTAAAGAAACAAAAACAAAAAATAAATTAAATCACAATGACATGCAATCTTCACCTAAAAATATGTTTATGGATGTTGAGTTCGGTACAGAACTTGTGGGGGATGCTCAACGTGCCGCTCGTGCAGTACAAACACGTGTAAAAAATACGGCACAACGCTATGGCATTCATCACGAGGAATAAATTCACTTTCAATTCTGATTTAGGAATAGATTATGAAATATAATCAAAAGGATGCCTTCATAAAGCTTAACTCACATAAACGAATGAAACTCAACGATACTGAATTTTCAACTGAGACAAATGCTTTTGCAAAAGCAGAAGTTTCTAGAATTAAAGAAAAGATACAGAGAAAACAATTAGAGCAACAAGAAAATTCATAATCTTATCACTAAAAAGAAAATAGGTTAGACAGACATGATGACTTGATATAGTTTAAACTACTAATGATGAGTAATTCATTAGTAGTTTTTCTATGTTCAAATCTTAAAAAAAGGGATAGAATTAATATAGAAATTATAATTATTTATTGAAAAATATTGATTTTATAAAATTAATTTAGTCAGTCACGTATTGAAAAAATATATTTTATATATTGAATAATAGTTATTTTAAAAAATATAAACTGAGTTGTATCGACAACATGTATGAAGATTTGGACAGTTGTAAAAGCTAAGTTTAGTCTTAAAGTTGTTTATTTTTTGAAAATTAAAGTATAAATGTGGTTATTTTATATAAATAAAAGAAAGTAAGTGGAAAAAAAATAATAAGTGTATTAAAATATATAGGATAGGTTATTTTTATGAAAGGCGGGTTCTTGAATGTTTTTTAAAAGGAAAAAACAGACTCAAATAAATAGAGAACAAATTTTAGCAGCTCCATTACCTAAACATGTTGCAATCATTTTAGATGGGAATGGTCGTTGGGCTAAAAGAAGAGGACTGCCAAGGACTGCTGGTCATCAAGAAGGTGCATTAAATGTACGTGAAATTACAAATTTATGTGGAAAATTAGGTATAAAAGCATTAACGGTTTATGCATTTTCAACTGAAAATTGGAAGAGACCTGATGAAGAAGTAAACTTCTTAATGAAATTACCGATTAAGTTTTTTGATGAGTTTGCTCCAGAATTAATTGAAAATGGAATTCGGTTAAAGGTAATTGGGAATCAAGCAGAGCTACCAATTAATTTACAAAATAAAATTAATGAACTTACAGAAAAAACAAAAAATAATCAGGTAATGACACTCACTATTGCCCTAAATTACGGGTCTCAAGATGAAATTACGCAGGCCGTCCAAAAAATAGCTAAAGAAGTTGTAGATGGATCGATAACGATAAATGATATTTCAGAGTCAAAAGTGAATAAACATTTAATGACAAGTGATTTACCACAGCTTGATTTAATGATTAGAACAAGCGGAGAACAACGGATAAGTAATTTCTTATTATGGCAATTAGCCTATGCTGAATTATATTTTACAGATGTTTTGTGGCCGGATTTTAAAGAAGCAGAATTATATGATGCTATACACTCATTCCAAAAGCGTAATAGGCGATTTGGTGCAATAGATCATAAAAAATAACGAGGTGAATAATTATGTCTCAAAGACTAATAACAGCGATTGTTATTATTGCAATTGCTCTACCTATTTTGATATATGGGAAACTTCCCTTCATTGCTTTAGGTATTTTCTTAACGTTAGTTGCAGTTCAAGAAATGATTGATATGAAAGAAACAGTAAATAAAGCACCTATTGAGATTAAGATACTCACAATGTTTGCAACATTAATGGTTGTGTTTAGCGGGTTTGATATTTACAGTCAGACTTTTACAGGTGTTTTAGACTTTGGAATAGGGACCATTTCATTCTTTTTATTCTTCTTAATGGTAACGTTAGTAACAAGAAAGGGTTTCACAGTCAATGATGCCGGATTTTATTTATTGACGATTCTATATATAGGTGCTACATTCCACTCAATGTTATATTTACGTTTTGTAGGCATAAGTTATTTCTTATTTATGTTGATTGTAGTAGCAGTAGGAGATTCAGGCGCTTATTTTTTCGGAAGAAAATTTGGGCGTCGTAAGTTAGCACCAGTAATTAGTCCAAAAAAGACAGTCGAGGGGGCAATAGGTGGAACATTATTAGCAGTAACAATTGGAACTATTTTCGGTTTAGTAACAGGTATTTCGACTAGTGTTATCTCACTAATTCTCATCAGTTTAATCATTTCTATTGTTGGGCAATTTGGTGATCTAGTAGCATCTTCAATGAAACGCAACTATGAAATAAAAGATTTTGGAACATTATTTCCAGGACATGGTGGTGTCTTAGATCGTCTAGACAGTCACCTGTTTGCTTCGATGGCGCTGTATATCTTAATGAATATGATGAATGTGGGGATATAAAATGAAAAATATATATTTATTGGGAGCAACAGGTTCAATCGGGTTACAGACATTAGATGTCATTAGTCAAAATCCAGAAAAATTTAGACTTGTTTCATTTTCTGCAGGGAGAAATATAAACGAAGCTAGAACTATTATTAAAGTATTTAAGCCTGAATATGTTTCAGTGATTTCACCTCAAGATGCACAAGTTTTGGCAAGTGAATTTAAAGAAGTTGAATTTGGTTATGGGGAAGAAGGCTTAATTAATGTTGCAACCTATGATGGAATTAAAGAGGGAGAACATTTCGTCTTAACAGCAGTTATGGGTTCAGTAGGATTAATTCCAACCCTAAAGGCTATTGAGATGGGCCGTGATATTGGTATTGCCAACAAAGAGACACTTGTTACGGCTGGACATATTGTCATGGAGAAAGCAAAGCAGTATGGCGTAAAGTTACTACCTGTAGATAGTGAACACTCAGCAATTTACCAGTGTCTAATGGGAGAAGATGTCAAATCAGTTCGTAAGTTAATTATTACGGCTAGTGGAGGCGCTTTTAGAGACTATACACGTGATATGTTAAACGAAGTAACGCTTGAACAAGCACTTAATCATCCGAATTGGTCGATGGGTGCTAAGATTACAATCGATTCAGCTACTATGATGAACAAGGGATTAGAGGTAATAGAAGCTCATTGGCTGTTTGATATGCCTTATGAAAAAATTGAGACTATTTTACATAAACAAAGTATTATTCATTCAATGGTAGAATTTGAAGATACAAGTGTGATTGCCCATTTAGGTACACCAGATATGAGAATTCCTATTCAATTTGCAATGAGTTATCCAAATCGCATTGAATTAATGGAAGCGAAATCATTAAATCTAACGGAGATAGGAACACTTGACTTTAAACCAATGGATTTTGAACGATTCCCGTGTTTAAAAATGGCTTACGAAGCAGGAATGAGCGGTGGAAGTGCACCAACTGTTTTAAATGCCGCAAATGAAGCAGCTGTTGAATTATTTTTAAATAAAAAAATTAGTTTCATGGAGATTGAACGTATAGTATATGAGTGTTTAAATGCACATGAAGTAATTTCTGCACCATCACTTGAACAGATTATTAAAATTGATGAGATGATTAAAAAAGATATTTTAAAAAAATATAATTAAAGGAGGGATAATATGTTAGGGATTATAGCTTTTGTTTTTGCACTTGGAATTATTGTGTTAGTACATGAGCTGGGACATTTCTTAGTAGCAAAATATTATGGAATATTATGTCATGAATTTTCAATTGGAATGGGACCTGCTATTTATAGTAAAAAAGTAGGAGAAACAAAATATTCAATCCGTGCTATTCCTCTTGGTGGTTATGTCGCTATGGCAGGAGAAGAAGTTGAAAAAGAAATGGTAAAGGTTTCACAGCCTGTAGCATTAAAGTTAACGCCTAGAGGGACGGTAGAAAAAATATTTTTAAATCCGGATATTCAAGGAGCTCATATTTCAGGTACCATAAAAATGATTGACCTTTATGAGGAACTGTATATCGTTATTGAAACAAAAAATGGAGAACCCCATCGATATCGAGTCGAAGAACAAGCTTTTTATGTGATGGAAAAAGGTGACGAACAACAAATAGCACCGTATAACCGTTGTTTAGAATCTAAATCTAAGTTTGCTCGCTTTGCAACAATGGCTGCTGGAGCAACAATGAACTTTATTTTAGCTCTTTTTCTAATGTTTATTGTAGGATTAAGTACAGGGATTCCTACTTATTCAAATATTATAGGAACTGTTCAGCCAGATTCTCCTGCTAATCAAGCGGGAATTAACCCAGGTGATGCTATTGTTGAGTTTAATGGTATTGTTATTAGTAATTGGGATGAGTTAGTCGGTGCTATTCAAAAGGCAAATGGTGAAACAGACATTACAATTAATCGTAATGGGGAAATGCTTCCGATGACTTTAACCCCTAAAGTAAGTGATGGCCGTTTGTTAATTGGAATTAGTCCAGATGCAAACAATCCACTTTCGGTAGAACGTTCTTTAACTTACGCATTAAAATATTCAGTGATTGGAACAAAGCAAGCATTTGTAAGTATATTCGATACGTTTAGAATGTTATTTGTAACAAAAGAAGCTGGAGTGGGTGATTTATCAGGGCCTATTGGAATTTATACGATGACATCTCAAGTTGTCGATTATGGATTTGTATCACTTTTATCTTGGGTCGCATTTTTAAGTGTTAATATTGGAATTTTAAATTTACTACCTATCCCTGCTTTAGATGGCGGGCGCATTGTATTTGTATTAATTGAGGCTATTATTGGTAAGCCAGTTAATCGACGCATCGAAGGATATGTACATACTGCAGGGTTATTATTATTTTTAGGATTATTTGTATATGTAACATTTAATGATGTTTTACGATTGTTTGGATAAAAGTAAGTTCTGTAATCAGACTTGAAAAGATAGAAAAAAGATGAGATAATGAGACTTCTAAAGATAGGATTACTATCGTAATTTAGCGAGAGTCACATTTTACAACAATGAAGTCGATTAGGAGGAATTTTTAATGAAACAAACAAAGATGTTTATTCCTACTCTACGTGAAGTTCCAAGTGATGCTGAAATCCGTTCACATCAATTTTTACTTCGTGCAGGGTTTATTAAACAAGTAGCAGCTGGGGTGTATACATATTTACCAATGGCAAAACGAGTGTTAAATAATATTGAATCAATTATTCGTGAAGAATTAGATGCAATTGGTGGAAATGAGTTGCTAATGCCAACGCTACATCCACGTGAATTATGGGATGAAACAGGACGTTGGGATGTTTATGGTTCAGAATTAATGCGAATGAAAGATCGTCATAACCGTGAGTTTGCCTTAGGCCCAACACATGAAGAAGTGGTTACTTTTGTCGTTCGTGATGCATTAAATTCATATAAAAAATTACCATTAACTGTTTATCAAATACAAACTAAATTCCGTGATGAGGCTCGTCCTCGTTTTGGATTAATGCGTGGTCGTGAATTCATCATGAAAGATGCTTACACTTTCCATGCAACACAAGAATCATTAGATGAATCTTATGAAGATTTCGTTCGTGCTTATCATAATATCTTTAACCGTAGTGGTTTAAACTTCCGTATGGTTGAAGCAGATGGTGGACAAATTGGAGGATCTCAATCCGCAGAGTTTATGGCATTAGCTGAAGTTGGCGAAGATACAATTGTATACTCAACGACAGGACCTTACGCTGCAAACATTGAAGTAGCAGATTTACCAGTAGGAGCCCCATCGCCAGATGGTAATGGAGTGGTTGATCGTGCTAAAGGAATTGAAGTTGGTCACGTATTTAAATTGGGTACAAAATATTCTGAAGCTATGAAAGCTGTTTTCTTGGATGAGAATCAAGTTAAAAAACCACTTATCATGGGATGTTATGGAATCGGTGTAAGTCGTGTTATGATGGCTGTAATTGAGCAAAATAATGATGAATTTGGAATGATTTGGCCAAAAGCTATCGCACCATTTGCTGTTCATGTTATTCCTGTTGATGTGAAAAAACAAGATCAAGCTGAAGCTGCCGAAGAAATTTATACTGCTTTAAAAGATGCAGGGTTATCTGTATTATTTGATGATCGTAAAGAGCGTGCAGGTGTTAAATTCTCAGATGCAGACTTAGTCGGATTACCAATTCGCATAACAGTTGGACGTGGCATTTCTGAGGGAATCGTCGAAGTTAAAGTGCGTCAAACTGGTGAAATATTTGAAGTTTCTGTTGCTGATTTAATTTCATTTGTAAAAGAAAAATATGAAACATTAGCATAATATCAAGAAAGATAGCAGTCCTAGTAATGGGATTGCTATTTTTTTGTTTAAAAATTCGTTCTTAGTATATTGGAATGAATGAATCATTTCAAATAGTTCAACCTTTTATTATCTTTAAACGAAAAAAAGAATGGTTGTTTGACAATATAATCAAGGAAATTTTAAGGATACGTAAAAGAAAGTTTCCTTGAGACTAATAATTCTTTCATGATACAAGAAAACTGAAAGATTAAGAGGAGTTGGAATGTTTTCCTATTACGCATTTTATGAAGTAGAGTTAATGAAATAGGAGATACTAACTAACGAATTTATCTTGAAAAAATTAGATGTAAGGTAAGTATAGAATAAATTGGAAAATATATTAAATGTTATCAGTATTTTCAAAATACAAGGCTTAGTAAAAAAATAAATAGAAGGCATATTTGCCTCTAGACTTACCTTAGAATACGTGAAACATGCGGATAATGGATGAATTTTTTGTTGAAAAATGATAAACTATATAAGTTAATTAATAATGAAAAACAAATTTATCATATAGTAGGTGGGATAAACTTGCAAAAACAGATTGAAATATTATTAGAACAAATTGAATATCCAGAACACCAGCTATTTTTATTTGAAAATAAAACGATTGATAAGGTCGATGTTTTAAGAAAGAGTAATCAACTTGTATTTAGCTTAAACTTTGATGAGCCACTTGTTGGGGCTGCTTTTTATGAATTTTATCATCGTTTTGAACTTACTTTTGAAAAAATAGCAAGTATCAAACAAGCAGTATTTATTATTCGATATGAAAGATTACCTAGCGCTGAAAAAGTGACTGAATATTGGCCATTAGTCATTGAATATTTGAGCCGCAGACTATTGTTAATTCGTTGTCTAGAAGGATTTAATATAAAAGTTGAGGGAAGCGCAATTCTAGTAGCCGTTGGTGAGACTCAGTATTTTGAAGAAATTGAGCAAAAATTCGCACCCTTAATTGTTCAAGCATATCAACGATTTGGTTTTAATGTCGAGACGGTAAGTCCTTATTATTGTGAAACTGCAAAATCAGATGCTCAAGTTTTAATCGAACGTGAAAAACAGTTAACGCCTATTATTGAAGTTCCAACGTCTGATGAACCGCCGATGCAAGAAGCGCCTAAACCTGCGTATTCACCCAATAATTTTGGTGGTGGTCGAAGTGGTGGCCGCGGCGGTTATAGTCGTAAAGAACCTGAAGTGACGGATACAACAATCGGCGGTGTGATTGAAGCGGATGCCATGTTATGTAAAGATATCGATGATGAAATGAATCGTTGTGTTTTGGAAGGTTATATTTTCGCATCTGAATCCCGTGATGTTAAAGGTGGGGAAATGACAATCGTCACTGCAAAGTTTACGGATTATACAGATTCGGTTTATGTCAAGATGTTCGCTAAAAGTCCAGAGACCAAAAAAGCCTTTCCAAAGATGCTTGGAAAAGGGAATTGGGTAAAAATAAGTGGTAAAATTCAATTTGATACGTTCTCAAAAGAATTAGTCATGATGGCAAATTCAGTGAATATTATCTCAGCTAAAACTGAACCGCGACATGATTTAGCGCCAGAGGGTGAAAAACGTGTTGAGTTACATGTTCATACAAAAATGAGTGCGATGGATGCTGTATCAAGTATCGGAGATTATGTTGCTCAAGCAGCTAAATGGGGGCATAAAGCCATTGCATTAACAGATCATGGCGTTGTTCAGGCGATTCCTGATGCCTATAGCGCAGCCAAGAAAAATAATATAAAAGTCATCTATGGTGTGGAAGGCTATTTGGTTGAAGATGAACCTAAATTGGCATGGAACGAGAAACCTGTTGATCTAGCTGATGCTACTTATGTAGTATATGATGTGGAGACGACTGGATTTTCAACAACATATGATTCAATTATTGAGATTGCGGCGGTTAAAATTAGAAATGGATCAGTCGTTGAAGAGTTTTCAGAATTTGCAAATCCTCATCGTCGCTTATCCCTTAAGACGATTGAATTAACACATATTCTTCAAAGCGATGTTGACAATGCACCAGAACTTGAAGATGTCATGAGACGGTTTAAAGACTGGTCAGAAGATAGTATTTTGGTTGCTCATAATGCGGCTTTTGATATGGGGCACTTGAACCAAACGTATAAAAAGTTTAATATGTCTGAAGCAACAAATCCAGTTATCGACACGTTAGGTTTAGCTCGTGTCATGTATCACCATGAATTTGGGGTATATTGGCCTAAAATAGACCCCCTATCAGATGATAAATCCAAAAGAAAGTTAAAGCGATTCAACTTAAAAGCTTTAGCTAAGTTTTTTAAAGTTGATTTAACGCAACATCATCGTGCCATCTATGATGCGCGTGCGACGGGACAAGCGTTTATATTAATGCTTAAAGATGTGATGAAATTAGAGGTTGAAAAGCATGATCAAATCAATACACTCGTTGATCCAAATACTTCGTTTAAGTTAGATAGAAGTACCCATGTGGTCGTTTTAGCCCAAAACGAGGTTGGTTTTAAAAATTTATTCAGAGTAGTTTCTCAGTCATTGACAAATGATTTATATAGAGAACCCAAAATTAGACGGAGTTTCTTAGAAGCTCATCGCGAAGGATTAATTATTGGAAGTAGTTGTGTGAATGGCGAAGTGTGGGAAGCGGCCTTAAACAAGCCGTATGAAGAATTACGTGAGAAAGCTAAGTTTTATGATTACTTAGAAGTCCAGCCACCAGAAGTATACTCGCATCTAATAGATTTAAACTCCAAGGAAATGTCGAATTCCATTCATGAATCAATTAAATCGATTATCAAAGTCGGTGAAGAATTAGGGATTCCTGTTTGCGCAACGGGGGATGTGCACCACTTAAATCGTGATGATAAATTATATCGCCAAATTTATACAAGAACGCCAATGGTTGGGGGTGGACGTCATCCGCTAAATAATCCAGATATCAAATCCATTCCGAGTATGCATTTTAGAACAACGGATGAAATGTTCCATGATTTCAGTTTCTTAAGTGAAGCTAAACAAAAAGAAATCATTGTGACGAATCCAAATATGATTGCCGACCGTTGTGAAATGATAAAGGCCATCAAAGATGAATTATTTACACCGTCTGATGACTTCTTAAAAGATAAAGGCATTCCAAGTATTAAAGACCGATTAACAGAAATGTGCTATGAGCGTGCACATGAACTATATAGTGAAAATTTACCGCAATATGTACTAGATCGATTAGAAAAAGAATTGAACAGTATTATTGGAAATGGATTTGCTGTTATCTATTATATTTCCCACATGCTTGTTAAGAAATCATTAGATGATGGCTACCTTGTAGGATCGCGTGGGTCAGTTGGATCGTCCTTTGTTGCCACACTAACAGATATTACGGAAGTCAATCCCTTATCACCGCATTATCGTTGTCCAAGTTGTTTATACACGGTATTTAAAATGAATGAAGAAGAAAAACAACGTTATGGAATTGCACCTGTTGATGAAAAGTTCCAAGATATTTTAGCTAATTCAGAGTCAGGGTATGATCTCCCGGATCAACATTGTCCTCATTGTGAAACTAAAATGATTAAAGATGGGCACGATATACCGTTTGAAACCTTCCTTGGTTTCAAAGGAGACAAGGTTCCCGATATCGATTTAAACTTCTCGGGTGAATATCAACCGATTGCCCATTTATATTGCCGTGAGGTGTTTGGTGATGATTTTGCCTTCCGAGCAGGGACAATTGGTACCGTGGCTGAAAAAACAGCATACGGTTATGTTAAAGGGTTTTTAGAAGACACAGGACGAGAACTCCGTTCTGCTGAAATTGAACGACTGGCATCCGGGTGTGAAGGGGTGCGACGAACGTCAGGGCAGCATCCAGGTGGGATAATCGTTGTACCTGATTACATGGATATTTACGATATTACTCCGATTCAATATCCTGCCGATGATCCTAAAGCTGAATGGCGTACAACCCATTTTGATTTCCACTCAATTCATGATAACTTACTAAAACTCGATATTCTTGGACATGATGATCCAACGGTTATTCGTTATTTACAAGATATTTCAGGCATTGATCCAAAGGATATTCCAACGGATGACCCAGAAGTATATAAACTCTTCTATACAACAGAATCACTAGGCGTAACGAGTGATCAGATTCGTTCAACGACAGGTTCGTATGGGGTACCCGAGTTTGGGACGCCATTTGTTCGAAATATGTTAGAGGATACAAAACCTAAAACTTTTGCCGAGTTAGTTAAAATATCAGGTCTGTCACATGGGACTGACGTTTGGTTAAATAATGCCGCTGACTTAGTTGGAGGTAAGATAGATAAGTTTGGTAAAGTTGAATTTAAAAATGTTATCGGATGTCGTGATGATATTATGGTTTATTTAATGTATGGGGGACTAGAACCCGCCTTAGCCTTCAAAATTATGGAGTTTGTTCGTAAGGGACTTGCCAGTAAAAATCCGGATGGATGGAAAGAATTTGAAGAAGAAATGCGAAAACATAAGATACCCGAGTGGTATATTTGGTCATGTGGACAAATTAAGTACATGTTCCCGAAAGCCCATGCCACAGCCTATGTGTTAATGGCCATCCGTATTGCTTGGTTCAAAGTTCACCACCCAATCTTCTATTATTGTGCATATTTCTCAAAACGCGCAGATGTTTTCGAGATTGAAACAATGGTTAAAGGCCCAGATGCGATTAAACGACGAATTGATGAAATCGAGAAAAAAGGATTTGAAGCCTTACCTAAAGAGAAGAACTTAATTACAATTCTCGAAATTTGCTTAGAGATGACAGAACGTGGGTTCTATTTCCAAAACTTCAGTATCGAAGAATCAAAAGCAGTCGATTTTAAAATATCTGAAGATGGAAAATCATTAATTCCACCGTTTACTGCCATGGATGGATTAGGTGAAAACGTGGCCCGCGGACTTGTTGCAGCCCGTGAAGAAGCACCATTTGAAACAATCAAAGAAGTTCAACAACGTGGTAAAGTATCAAAATCATTAATTGAAAAACTGCAGTTAATGGGAGTGTTTGGGGAGATGCCATTAGGGGCGGACAAACCCAAAGCAGCCCCAAAAGTAGATGAGAATCAATTAACATTATTCTAAACCAGTTGGTATAGATAAGTCTTATTAAATTTTTTGTGGTTCAATGTTTTTGCTCAATAAGTCGCACTTAAATTTTTTAGCGTGTAAAAATATGAGTGGGATGATCGATAAGACGCAGTTAGTTTTATGGATTTTTTGAAACGATTACTGCGCCTATCTAGGAAGTTTAAGCTTTCTAGACAGCCCACAATACCTAGTTTAGAGGTCGACTCATAAATAGAGGACATAAGCTCGAAATAGTTATGGCCTCGATTGACTATATAAAATTGAAATTGGATCTAGTGAAATTAAAAAACAGGAATCTAAGAGATTCCTGTTTTTTGATTTTATGAAGGCATTTGGATCATGACCTTAGATAGGATAATCTTGAATGACACATATAGTTTTATTAATAAATATACCTGGAAGTATTTTCAAAAATAATATTTAAATAGTTGATTTCATTTCATCCATACTATAACCATAGAGTTGAAAGGAGATCATGATCATGTTAATGGATATGTATATTCCTCCTAGAGATAGTGTCAGTATTCAAGTAGAAGCACCGTATATTTTTGATAGCAAAATTGTAGATGTAACAGGTGATCAAATCTTGGACTTTATCTATTTAACGGGTGATAAAGAAAGTCCAGATAGTATATACCAGATGAATTTAAAGTTGATTGTGGTAGATGGTGTAACGAATGAAGTCATTGAACAAGATTTCAAATCAAATAGTGGGTATGATGCTAATTTATTTATAGGTGAGTTTAGTCAAGATTTTGTTGATGATGTATTAGTCTCTATTCAATCGGGTGGAAGTGGGGCGTTTGGGTATTATTATATGTATAGTTTCAAAGACAAGCAATCCACTCAACTATTTGACTATGCTCAATTTAATGAAGAATTCAAATGGGTTGTTAGGTTTTTAAATCACTACCGTGTAGAAGTTACCAATCAAACATTAAATCAAACATTTTATTTAGATATCTCACATAAAAGTGAAGAATTACTAGGAAGATATTATGAAGTGAATGGAAAAGTTAAACCGGATATGCAAGGTGAAGTGGTTGCGCTCAGTGGATTATACCCTGTTAAAATAAGTCAAGTGTCGAATACATTTAATTTAATGAGCTCTCAACGTGTCATCGGACAAGTAAATGTGGATACATTGGGCATTATAAATATTTATTTAAAATATAAAGATCACCAGTTTATACCGTATGAGATAGTTGTTGGAGATTATCAATTCATTGAATAGAGAAGTTTGAAAAAGATTGATTTTTATAAACAATAATCAATCTTTTTTATATGGATAGCAACATAAATGATATAATTTTATATGACATATATGATGAACATATGATAAGTTACTGGTATCAAATAAATTGAGGTGACGTGTAATGAAAATGAAAGATGGACAGTATATAAATTTATATGTGTGGGATTCAGTTGAATGGAATGAAATAAAAGGAATTGTTCAACTTGTCCATGGGTCATGTGAACATGCGATGAGATATGATGCATTTGCCAAGTTTTTAAATGAACAGGGGTTTATTGTTTATGCTAATGATCATCGTGGACATGGAAAGTCAGTCAATAACGAAGAAGATTTTGGGTATTTCGGTGAAGTTGAGGGATGGCAACACATGGTGGACGATCTATATGAGATAAATCAAATGATCCATGACAAATATCCTCATGCATCTATTGTTATGCTAGGGCATAGCATGGGATCTTTTTTATCTAGACATTACGCGATCGATTATGGTCAGAGTATTGATGGTCTGATTTTATCAGGGACAGCTCATAATCCAAAAGTACTGTTATCGCTGGGATGTTTTATTTCAAGTTGTATTAAGTCCGTAAAAGGATCTAAGCATCGAAGTAAGTTTATTAATAAAATGTCTTATGATTCATTTAATAAACCGTATAAAGATGCACGAACAACACATGAATGGTTGACGCAAGATACTAAGATGGTTGATGAATTTTTAGCAGATGATGCCTGTGGTTTTATCTTTACGACAGCAGGGTTTAAGGATATGTTTGAAGGGTTACTTTATATTACGAATCAAAAAAATATCGAAAAAATGCCAAAAACCCTACCCACTTATTTTATTTCAGGAGAAGCAGATCCAGTCGGTGGAAATGGTAAAATGGTGAGCAAAGCTTACAATGCTTTTATAAAAGCAGGAATTACTTCTGTACAAATGAAATTATATCCTACCATGCGTCATGAAATATTGAATGAATTAGAAAAGGAAACAGTTTATAACGATATTTTAGTATTTCTTCATCAAATAACTAAATAGTTGCTTAAGAGCCATCTGTTATTAAAAGGATGGCTTTTTTTCTTTTATCAAGTGTTTGTTAGATCGGAGAGGAAGCACAAAGGTCCCTGTTAATAATTCTTGTATAAAACGATTTGAAGGCGGCTTGTTTATAATTCATCACGTGCTGTAGAAGGAATAGTTCGTATTATATTTTGTAAAAAAAATGTAAAGTATACTTTACAATAAGTGAAAATAGCATATAATATAAGTGTAAAGTTAACTTTACACAGATTAGAAGAAAAAATAATAGATTCACAAGGTAAAGTAAAGGGAGAACAGTGGCGATGAAAAATAAAGTAAAATTATTACGAGAAAATAAAGGACTCACGCAACAAGATTTAGCAGATGTTGTCCTAGTTTCACGTCAAACGATTATTTCATTAGAAAATGGAAAGTATAATCCCTCTATTTTCTTAGCCTATAAGATTGCAAAAGCATTTGAGTTAACGATTGAAGAGGTATTTATTTTTGAAGAAGAGTTATCACTATAATGAAGAATAAAATAGGAGGTAAGAGAATGAATGAAATAATAGCGATTGAAAAAAAACATGTGGTAATGGGTGTTGGGTTAATTATTTTAGGCGGAATTCTTTTCACATTAGGTCAAATGTTAGACAACTTTATGATTTCGCTTGTAGGAGCAGGCTTAATTGGATTTAGCATTGTATTTACAGGGAGAGTCTGCTATGCGCTAAAAAATAAGCGATTTAAAAAAGAATTAGAACAAGGAGCAACTGATGAGCGACATACGCAAATCTATCAAGAAGCGGGTCATTATTCATTTTGGATTACACTAGCAGTCATTGTGATCATGGGAATGTTTAAAGTGAAAGGTGAACAACTCTATTTTTTATTGCCCATGATGATGCTAGCAACGTGGACGGGAATCGGGTTTTTCTTATTAAGAAAAAGGTAATGGGGCAGCAGTATAGGGAAGAATATAAAATGAGTTTGTCAAAAAGAAAGGTACTTTGGATGGGGATCAATGTATTAGCAATTGTTATCATCTTGATTTCGAGTCAGCTAGTTGTACAACAGGAGATGGGGTTAACTGATATGGCTGAATTCAGGTTAGGATTATGCTTTGGACTTGAACTGATTGTGGTTAAGAAATTGAATGATGTTTTCAATGGATTGAGAAGTGATGAGAAATTAAGAGCATTATATATTAAGGAGCACGATGAGCGACGCCAATTGATTATGCAACAAACGGGTTCCATAGGATTTGAAATTGCTATTGTTGGATTAATGGTGGCCATCATCGTTTCGAGCTTTTTTAATCAGGTAGTGATGATAACGTTAACTTGCGTCATCCTTTTTTTAAGTTTTGTAAAAGGGATATTAAAACTTTATTATCATGTGTTGTACTAAAGAGCTAAGATAAGGTGGAAAGAAGGTTAATAAGATGTTTGAAGAATTGGGAATTAGTGGTGGAACCGCAATAATTTGTTTGATTGCTCTTTATTTTATTATCAAGTGGGGAGTCAAAAATGGGATGCGTGAAGCCATCGCAACTGGAAATAAAGAGGTACAAGTAGAAATGATCTCACAGGTTTTAGAAGAATGCGTTGGGAAAAAATGCAAACTAACCTTAAACTTTAACTCCCAGACCATTTATCAAGCTGGTTTTTGTATAAGTGGACATGTTTTAGCCGTTGATGAAACATGGGTACAGATAGGTTGTAGGGAAGGGAATCAAAAAGAGGTTGTCAAGCTTATTCGAATTCATGAGATTCATGAGGTAGAGGTGTTAGATGAATCAGTCTGAATAACAGTTGATTCAAGTTGACTTTTATAGGTTAGATGCCGGATAAACGAATTAGCTGTGGGGAAATGTAATCAATTAAGAATAGGCGGTGAGAAGATGGAACACCTAAATAAGTATTTTAAAATCGGATTAGTACTAGTCGGAATTAGTTTGTTTTCAAAGCAGTTCGATTTATTCCCTCATTTCGTAGAAGCGATGTGTTTAGTAATGGGTTGTGTTTTAGAGATACTCGGTATTCTTATGCAACATAACCGTCTGACAAAAATCAGACAGTATAAAAAGAGGCTATTCAAAAAATATTTTATGAAGTGGATAAGATAAGTCGTTCTGATTTTAATTAGAATCGATAACCGAAGACGTTAATGCTTTAAATCAGCAATTCATAAGAAGAAGTTCGCGCAATATAAAATTTTGTTAGCCAGTGTTTTATTTTTAGTATTGATGAAATAAAAGATAGCCACTCATCAGAAACCATTATAGAGTTGAAATGATTAAGAAAGTTAGCTCCAATCACTCTTTTTTCTAAAGTTATATGGGTTAAATTCATCATAAGGACGCGATAATAGTAAAATCAAACAGAACCTCATAAAAAGGAGGCTGAAATCGTGGGATTTCTGTTTCTGGTCAAAATTTTGTGAAAAGACAGATTGATTTATAGGTGTTAAACTGTTGAGTGTAAATAAAAATGCGATTTCTTCTGTGAAATCGCATTTTTACTTACATTAGGCATAGGTTTAACAAAAACCCGACGATAAATTTCTTATACAACGATACGGTGTATTAAAATGAGAAGGACTTAATTATTTTCTGGTGTAAGCTTTTCGACCGATAAAGATTTAGATTTAAAGAAGACAGAAGGGGTTCCAATATAACTCGTTGCAATGCCTAAAAGAGAGACGAATAGGAAAATGGCGAAGACACTTGTAAATTGATCAGCGCTATACAGCTTTACCCCCTCAACAATAGGTCCTGTAAAGGTCTGGTCTAAACTAAATCCAATGACTAAACTAATAATAGAACTCCCAATAAATTCACCTGAATTAACTAAGCTACTCGCAAGTCCACTAGATTGAGGATGGCAATAACTTAAAATATCCGTAAATGCAATAATGTGACCCATTGCACAGAATCCCATGATGATAAATAAGAGACTAAGCATCCATAAACTAGGTTTTCCTTGCGCCACAATCAAGAGGTAAAACCAAGAAATGGCCATCACCGTGCACGCCATACGTGGAATCATAGCTAACTGGTGCTCAAATCGCTTGGCAATGACATTTATAAATAAAGACCCAATAATTAATCCAAACACAACAAAAGAGATATAAAAGGATGCAACCGTGCCAGATAACCCATAAACAGTTGTTAAGTAATTAATGCCCCATACGCCTGTTAGTGTTGTCGTACATCCAACAAGTGTAAATAAAGCAAAGAAATTTCGCCATAGAGCAGGCGTTTTGCATACACTTAATATAGCTTGTAAAATATTTACTTTTTCTTTTTCAATGATTTTTCCTTGGGGTTCAAATCCATATTCTCTTGGTGAATTTTTAACATAGATGAAAATTAAGAGAGCAACACCAATACATAAGGCACCCATTCCAATCATTGAAAATCTCCAACCAAGCATCCCAACTAAAATAGCGAGGGGAAACGTGGCTAACATCCCACCAATATTTCCAATAAATGATAGTCGGCTAGAAGCCTTCGTAAAGTCTTTTGTTGAAAACCAAACGGTTTGCGCTTTAAGAATTGAAATAAAAATAACAGATGTGCCCAACCCAACTAAAAAACGACCAATAAATACAAGTGTTAGAGACGGTGCAAGTCCAAGTAAAATAGAACCAATCCCTGTGACTAAAACACCTAAATAACTAATTTTACGATAACCAAAGGCATCGAGTAATAATCCTGCTGGTATTTGCATAAGGGCATAGGTGTAGAAGGTAACTGATGCAATACTTCCAAGTTGTGAAGCCGATGCATTTAAATCTGTTGAAAGATTGGTTGAAATAACCCCCATTGCCCCTCTATGAAATAAAGACATAACAAAAGAAAGAGCTAAAATAGACCAGATTCGCCATTGATAAAATGAATAACTACGCATAATATTCTCCTTAGTAATAAAATAATGTTAATATTATGCAACTTTTAAGGCGATTAAGCAATGGCATTTTAATGTTTAATTGACGAAAATACGAAAAAAACCATGAGAATCGTAATCTAAAAGGGGATTAGGATAATTTAGTTGACTTGAATAAATGGAGTTGATTAAAAATATAGAGCTAATGTCAAACAAATAAGCTGTAGTATGACGGCATGAATGGTTAACGTTGTGCTAATACACGAATATATTTAACATTTTTTTATTTCACCTATAGATAAGGAAATAGAATCTGGATCAGGATGTGCGCTTAACTCATAAGCAATTGGGATATATTGAAGGTTGATGCATTAACTTGCGGCCGATGATTTAGAAATGTATCGAACTCAAATGAGTGGGAAAGGTCGGTTAATGTTTGGGTGGTTTTTAGTTTAATCCGCCACTATGTGCCTAGTCTGAGATTAATAGATCATGTATTGCTAGATAACTTAAGGGCGGGGAAGGCGTAGATAAAAGGTATTTTATCCTAAAATGGGATTGCTTATGAAATAAATAATGAACTGGTAAAATGAATCGGCTTATTATTGTTGCATTCATTTAATAAAATTTTTATTATTTTGGTGCAAAAAAGGGTGGGTTTTAAATGAAATTAGTGTAAAATATATAAGTGAAATAGCAAGAGGAGGATTTTAATCATGGCAAAAACATTAGTTTTCGGGCACAAAAACCCAGATACAGATTCAATCACTTCATCAGTTGTTATGGCTGATTTACAAACAAAATTAGGATATGACGTAGAAGCCGTACGTTTAGGAGAATTAAATAAAGAAACAGCCTTTATTTTTAATCACTTTGGACTTGAAGTACCACGTTTAATTGAAAACTTAGACGGTGTAGAAGAAGTTATTTTAGTTGACCATAATGAATTTGGTCAAAGTGCTGATGGAATTGAAAATGTAACCATTAAAATGGTAGTTGACCATCACCGAATTGCAAACTTCCAAACGTCAGAACCTTTATTCTATCGCAGTGAACCGGTTGGGTGTACAGGAACAATCCTTTATAAAATGTTTAAAGAAAATGATGTGGCAATTGAACCGAAAATCGCGGGGCTAATGGCAAGTGCGATTGTTTCAGATTCATTACTATTTAAATCTCCAACATGTACAGCACAAGATGAAAAAGCAGCTCGCGAATTAGCTGTCATCGCAGAATTAGATTTAGAAGTTTATGGATTAGAAATGTTAAAAGCGGGAACAGATTTATCTGATTTATCAGCAGAACAACTAATCAATATCGACTCTAAAATTTTCCCAATGAATACTGCTAAAGTTGAAATTGCTCAAATTAATACCGTTAGTATTGAAGATATGATGACACGCGATATTGAATTAAAAGTAGCTATGAATGCAACGATGGCAGCAAAAGAATTAGATTTATTTGTTGTTGTCATTACAGATATCTTAAATAGTAACTCACAAGTTATTGCATTAGGGCAACGTACAGATATCGTTGAAAAAGCATTTGAAGTGTCATTATCAAACGATACAGCATTACTTGCAGGTGTTGTTTCTCGCAAGAAGCAAATTGTGCCTCCAATGGATCGCAACGCTTAGAAGTAAAAAAGAGAGAACCCGTTGGGTTCTTTTTTCAATTGATGAGCTGATTGGATGGATAATGGAGTAGAAAAACATGGATTACGTATAGTGAAATATGAAATACAGATAATTAAGGTATAATAGTGAAAGATAAACTTAATGGAGGTAGTTAGGATGAATGAGTTGTTTGATTTGTTTTGGACGTTTTGCCGAATTGGTGGATTAACGTTTGGTGGCGGATATGCAATGTTGCCGATGCTTCAAAAAGAAGTAGTTGAATCTAAAAAATGGGCAACAGAACAAGAATTGTTAGACTATTACGCAGTGGGGCAATGTACCCCAGGAATTATTGCAGTAAATACAGCTACGTTTATAGGATATAAACGACGCGGTGTAATGGGTGCAATTGTTGCAACATTTGGAGTAGTGTTTCCATCACTAGTTATTATTATGACGATAGCTGCATTTTTAAAAAACTTTACAGATTATGTTTGGGTTCAACATGCATTTAATGGAATTAGAGTGGCAGTTTGTGTGCTTATTCTAAATGCAGTAATTAAATTATGGAAAACATCTGTTGTTAATAAAAAAGGTGTTGCCATTGTGATAGTTACGTTTATATTAAGTGGTTTATTAAATTTATCACCTGTTTATATCGTCATTGGAGCGGCGGGGATAGGAACATTTTTATATTATAAACGAGGTGAAAAATAATGAGCACATTACTAATTTTATTCCTAGAATTTTTCAAAACGGGGTTGTTTGCCGTAGGTGGGGGCCTTGCAACGTTACCATTTTTATATGATTTAGCAGATAAATACGACTGGTTTAATCAAGCCATGCTAGCCGATATGATCGCTATTTCTGAATCAACTCCAGGGCCAATCGGTGTAAATATGGCAACCTATGCAGGTTATCATGCTGCAGGTCTTATAGGAGGGGTTGTTGCTACCATTGGGTTGGTTGCACCGTCTGTTGTAATAGTGATCCTAGTTGCAAAAGTATTAAATAAATTTAAGGATAGTCAATTAGTTATCTATATCTTTTCAGTTTTAAGACCGGCTGTAACTGGATTAATAGCGGTGGCAGGGTTTGAAGTATTCAAGATATCTGTGCTGTCAGTTAATCGATTTGAAGAAACAAGAGTGTTTTTAGATTTAATTAATGTTAAGGCAATCTTTTTATTTGGTGTTTTGTTTTATCTGATGAATAAATACAAAAAACATCCAATCTTCTATTTGTTGGGTGGTGCTCTAATAGGTGTTGTATTTGGGTTGTAAGGTAAAGTAATAAAAAGTCATTCATAAAGATAGGCAGCTTAAGGTGTATGCGTGTGCATGTATTAAGCTGTTTTTCTTTACTTGTAAAAGGATAGTCTGCTGTTAAAAAGCGAGTAAATATAAATTTTTGTAAAGTTTTAAAACCTATGTTCGTACTTGTAAGTTAAACTTTTTTATTTTTAAAGGAAAATGCAAAAAAATGTCGAAAAAATTAAAAATGGGATATGAAAATAAAAAAAAATAAGATAAACTATATTAGTCGCAGTAAGTTTTGTATTGTCGCATCATTTTGCTACGACTATAGGATGGCATAGTATCGAGGTAGTTAAGGTATATAACCTACTTAATATTATCTAGATTACTTTTTTTGTTTTTATATAGAAGGATATAGGAAGTCATACGAGGTGTTAATATGTTCAAACAAGCAGAAGAATTTAAAAAATTATATAAGCATTGGATGAATAATGCGATAGGTTGTATTATAGTCTTATTATTAAGTGTTATTACATTCTTTTTAAACTTAGATTCACTAAATTTAAGCATCACGGCTATTACCTTATGTTTCTTTGGAATCGTAGGTGCAAAGATTAGTTTTGCAAGAGCAGATGTCAATGAAAAGAAATTTCATGAACTGCTAGTGCAAATTGAAAAGATGGAGGTAGATTGTGTTAATTTAGAAGAAACTCTTGTAGATAATCTTGTTGAACCATCGGAGAGATTAACACAACAAAAAAAAGAAGAGACACAAAAAGTTAATGAATCTTTTGTACAAACTCATGAAGAAGTTGAGTTTGTGGCTGATGAAGTGCGTTCTGTACAGAACTTAATCGTAAAAGAAGAAACGCAAATCTCAATTGAAGAAGAAATCTTGGATAAAATCACAGCAATTTTGCTTAAGCATGATCGCGATGCAAAACTCATTCAAGTAAAGCCAGTAGGAAACTATATTGATTTTGGTGTTAAATCATCTGTTTTAAGGTTGAAATTAAAAGGCCGTAAACACTATATCTTATCAGATTTAACAAAAGAGGATATTTTATCTCTTGGATTAGGATACGAAGCGCCAGCAAAAAATGAAAATTATCAAAGTAGAATTACTTTGACCTCTGTAACAATCATTGATCAATTAGAAGACGTGATTATTGATCGATTTGATGCTGCCTGCTAAATAGAATTAACGTGAATAAAAATGAAGAAAAAGCAGTTATCTCTTTACGCACAAAGTAAGGAAAGATAGCTGCTTTTTCTTTTCCTTAATGACAATAGATTTAGCAGTTTATTGTCATAAATCGCGAGGGTGTTGCGTAAAAATAAATAGGAGGCAGTGAAGTTATAACACCGAGAGGACTATAAAAATAACTGTTTTGGAGGGGAGGTCCAAGGCTAGTTGGAAAATGTGTTTCAAAAAGAAGACTGTGAATTTTGGAGATGAGTGGGATGTTGTCATATAAGTATTTATTTGATATTGCTTTAATCTTATTAAGTACAAAAGTATTCGGTTTAGTTACAAAAAAATTTAAAATGCCCCAAGTTGTAGGTGCTTTACTTGCTGGATTAATATTAGGTCCCGCCATGTTTAACATATTGAACGAAACAGATTTTATTGCCCAAGTGGCTGAACTCGGAGTGATTGTTTTAATGTTTGCAGCAGGTCTTGAGACAGATATTAAAGAATTGAAAAAGACCGGGAAGGCATCATTTATTATCGCGGTTCTCGGAGTGATTCTACCACTTGTAGGAGGATTTACAGTTGCAGCACTCTTTAATAACACGGGGCAATCTGCTGATAGCCAGTTAGCATTACTCCAAAATATCTTTGTGGGAATTGTATTAACTGCAACATCTGTTAGTATTACGGTAGAAACATTAAAAGAGCTTGGTAAATTAAATACAAGAGCTGGAAATGCAATTTTAGGTGCAGCAATTATTGATGATATATTGGGAATTGTAGCTTTGACTATAATCACAAGTATGGCAGATTCGTCCGTTCATATTGGGATTGTCCTAGGAAAGATTGTCCTATTTTTTGTTTGTTCTATTGTAGTAGGTTTGTTATTCTATAAATTTTTTGATAAATGGGTCAGACGTCATGGAAAAGATATGCGCCGATTTGTAATTATTTCATTTGTATTTTGTTTGTTATTTGCATTTTGTGCGGAAGCATTTTTTGGAGTTGCAGATATTACAGGGGCATTTATTGCAGGACTTATTATTTCAAACACGCCAAGTGCTAAATATATAACGTCAAGATTTGAGACCATGTCTTATATGTTATTGTCACCTATTTTCTTTGCTAGCATCGGAATAAAGGTAGACTTATCTGGAATGAATGTTAGTTTACTTTGGTTCACAATCACATTATTAGTCGTTGCCGTATTAACAAAAATTATTGGATGTGGACTAGGAGCAAAACTATGTAAATATTCTACTATTGAATCGCTTCAAGTTGGAACAGGAATGATATCACGGGGGGAAGT
>JBOFCV010000280.1:0-2440 GCA_051646305.1 Turicibacter sp. | reverse complement strand
TATCGCTTCCGTCATGCGGTCAAGCCCGGCATTACCGGCCTGGCCCAGGTCAAATACCCTTACGGCGCATCTATTGAAGATGCCGTGTGGAAGCATAAATACGATATCTTCTATATCAAGCATCAAAGCCTGATGTTGGATATCAAGATCCTGCTGCTGACAGTCAAGACGGTGCTGTTTGGTATGGGGCGATAACTTTAGGGGCGTTTGATATAGGCAATTATTTGATAACTGCCTTCTAGAATGTATCTCTTGCTAAGTTAATAAGTTATTTGTAGTGATAAAACTGGATGTAACTAGCAATACATCCAGTTTTATAAAACGAGATGATTCGATGTCTAAATATGATGGTTTGAGTATATCCTTATTCTCAGCCTTAGCAAATGGGATAAAGTTATTAGCAGGACCAATCACTCTGCTCTTTATATCTAAGAATCTTAACTCTGAACAAATTGGATTTTATTATACTTTTTTTAGTTTGGTTGCAATGCAGCAACTTGCCGAACTTGGTTTAGGGCATACTTTAAAGCAATTTATTGCTCATTCTTACAAGATAGAGCATGGTCATTGGACTGGAGAATCTAAAAAGAAGATCAGATCTTATATTAGCTTTGGTTTTAAATGGTTTTCATTAGTTGCATTATTTCTCGTCATTGTCGTTGCTCCCGCTGGTTGGCTGTATTACTCAGACTATAGTGGCAATGTGGATTGGTTAATCCCGTGGTTAATGTTAATTGTAGTTTCCGCATTCATTACAATATTAATCCCTGTTCAGATATTGCTAGATGCCACTCAAAATCAAAAACTAGTGTACCAAGCACAATCCGTAACCGCATTAATAAATAGTGTTGCAATTTGGATATTTATATCAATGGGGGCCGGTCTATATACAATACCGTTGGCGCTTATTGTGAGTAATATCGTGTTTTATTCACTATTATCGTATCATGCGGTGTCACATTACCGGGCATTAAGCCGAGTCAATGTAACTGATAAAGTTTCAGATGTTTTTAAAGAGTTATGGCCATTATTATCTAGGGTGTCAATTGTATGGGGGGTTGGTTTTTTATTTTGGAATGGCTTTAACCTGATTGCATTCAAAATTTATGCAGCGGATTATGCAGGCAAGGTAATCTTCACGATAGCTCTTGCAAGAGCTGGTTTTGGTTTGGCTGACTCTTTTTTTTCATCACAGATTACTGTGCTCTCATATAAAATAGCACAGGGCCAAATAAAACAGGCTCAAGAATATGCACATAAATACCAGGTTATGGCATTGTTGATATTGCTGTCTGGTTATGGGGCTTTTTGTATATTTAAAGGCATGTTGCCTGAGTTTTTCCTTTTCCAGAAAACAGTTGGCATAGATTATTGTATTAGTATTTTTTTATTTTTCATAAGTGTATTATTTTTGGTGACACAAAATAATTTTATCCGATGCTTCAAGGTCGAGCCTTTTGTACTGGTATCCGTATGTCAGGGGGTGGCTGTTCCATTAGTTTTTTATACAACCAATACATTAGGTTTTAATTGGTATTTTTATCCTTGTATTGTCGTTATGTGTTTATCCATCATTTCTTCGTATATTATTTCACGAAAATATTTAACTAACAGGAGTGTCAAAATTGTCAGTAACTAATCAGCAAAAATGGTTGTCTACCATGCAGTCATTAAGCAATATGCATGATGAAATAGCCATGTTACTTGCTGGGAAAAAAATAGCTTATATTGATATACCTGTACACTTTAATGTTGGTGATTTACTTATATATTTAGGTTCTGAAGCGTTTTTTGAAAAAAATAATTTGAATGTGGTATATAGAAGTGAGGTGCAAAAAACAAGTTTCTCTCATTTAAAAAATGTTGATGCAATTGTTTTTCATGGTGGAGGCAACTTTGGTGATCTGTATGATATTCATCAAAAGTTGCGTGAGAAAATTGTCTCTGCATTTAAAGATAAGCTAATTATATGTTTACCTCAAACCATTTATTTCTCAAGTGAAAATAAGTTAGATGCAAGTGTTGAAATTTTCTCGAAGCATCCTAATTTTTATTTCTTTGTGAGAGATAAAAGAAGCTTAGAGTTGGCTCAGCGCTTTACTAGTAAAGCGAGTTTGATGCCTGATATGGCACATAGTCTTCATCCACTTGCCGATGTCAGTGAAGTCGGTCCTACGAATGCAACGCCACAGAAGAAGCTAAGTTTAGTTCGCCGTGATATTGAAAGCGTCAGTAAAACTACAGGGCGTAACATTCAAAAGAATGGTTTTGATTGGGATGATTTGATAACAGTAAGTGACATCGCAATTTTTCAAGTTTATCGAATTTTGCGTATTGTAAAGCCAAATGCTGCAATTAAATTATGGCATAAAAATACTAATGATATATTTTTTAAATCCTGTCAGTTCTTTAATCAACATGATGTCATTTATACAGACCG
>JBOFCV010000266.1:0-12751 GCA_051646305.1 Turicibacter sp. | reverse complement strand
AATGTCCACATAGGGGCAGCAATCACATAACGGTCAGCACTTTTAAACAAATTACACAAATCCCCCATTCTATGGACAATTTTCTTATCTGCTTCTTCCAATGCTTCAAATGCCGATCCACTGATTAACTCCGCACGTGAAACAAAATGACGATGATTAGGCTCTGGGATTTCATCATTAAATAAATGGATGGTTTCCACTTCGTACTCTGGGTTCTTTTCTATAAAACAATTGATAAATTCACGAGCTCCTCTTTGACAAGTTGACTTTTCTTCTTCTTTTGAATTCGCAATTATGTATAATAACTTCTTCATCCTATACCTTCCTTTACGTTTAGTCTGCTGATAATATATATATTGATTAATCCGTATTGGTTTAAACTCAGTATAAACCTTTCAAAACTGTACGTTGGTTTAGTTACTATCCCTAGACATTTTTGTTGTTCACATCAAGTTATTACAGCTACTTTGTCGGACTTTAAAAATCAACTAACCATTCGAATCTAATCTATAGATAGAACGTTGGAAGCTGAAATTATTTTCTTCAATTAAATAGAGTCACTCCATCCTTATCCGTATCCTTATTCTTGTTATAGTTCCCATTATTATCATTTTTTATGTTTCATTTGGTGTGTTTTCTTCTATTATGCGTAGCTTTGTTGTTAAACCTTAGATACCCTTATAGACATTGTTGAATGTTTCCTATTTCTTAACTGACACGCGCTAATAATTTCTAGTGTCTGTTTCAGAACTTAGCTTGAACTTTAATTCTTTTTAAGCTCCTATCCGCTAAATAATTATTTCCTTAAAATTGGTTTTTAAATTATTTTTTAGGAAATTTACAAAAACAGATAGTTGTAGCTACGAAGTTACAAAATTCTACATTTATTGATTGATTCGACTATAGATAGAACAAAAAGATAGAAACGTTTCAATATGTAACCGTTTATATATCTTTTCATAGTTAAAATATAAAAAAAATACTATAAATGTACATTTAAAATTCAGATATTTTTGATACAATGCACCTATCTAGGGGGGATTTTCAAATGATTGACTGTCATCTACATCTTCAACCAAATATTGGTCTTGAAGAAATTAGCACTGTATTCAATAGATACAACATCAAAACAGGCCTTATTTCTAATTTAGAACCTGCTACCACAACACAAGAATTAATTACCTTAAACAAAAAAGTTCTTACTTTATGTCAACAGGGTGCAAATTTATACTGTTTATTTTTCTGTGAAGTTTCAACCTGCTCTTTCACAAATGAAGTTGGGGTGTTCATTTTAAATAACCTTGATTTTATCAAAGGTCTAAAAATTCATCCTAGTGGGTGTCAAATAAGTGTTTTAGATATTAGATACCACAACTATTTTGAATTTGCCATTAAACACCGGTTACCCGTGATGATTCATACAGACGAGACTGAGTATTGTAATATAAAATCGATTAAAGAATTGAATATCCGTTATCCTGACTTAACCATCATTATGGCCCACATGGCCATCGACAGCAACCACGAGGAGGCGATAAATTTGATCCAACACACAAATAATGTCTATGGTGATATATCGTGGGTGACTTATGAGAATGTCTTAAAAATAATGAAGCATTGCTCATCAGATAAGATTTTATTTGGAACAGATGCCCCATTTGATGGGGAACTTGGCTTCAACGTGACACCACTTGATCCAAATCGTGCTGATTTCAAATGGTACCGCAAGCATTTCATGCACCTAAACTTAGATTTAAGTAAATTGCAATACCAAGACTTAATGTATGAAAATGCTAAACGGCTTTTTAATTTATAATATATCAAATATTTAATCTGTACTGAGTTTATTCTGTAATAAATGATTTACCATTCTATATTTTGGATGTTCTGATACATAAAAAAAACAGTGCCATAACACCATATGATATAATCAATTATAAAAATAACATTTATCCTATGTATAATTAACAATGATATTTCTTAATAGTTCCTTTTATACAAAAAAGATATATTGATCAGAAGTCAATATATCTTTTTTGTTGGGGTTTCTCCCCGATTCTAATAAATCTGTGCTTATTTTAAATTGTAGTGGCAATCTTAAATCCCTTATATTGCAAAGAGAGTCGTCTTGTTATCCTGTCATTAACATCAAAATGGTAAGTTATAAACGGCTCAAAATGCCTATTAAGATCTACTATTTGTGAGCTAGATGAACTTTTTACGCTCAGTATATACGGCTTCATCTAAGATATTTAGTCCATTTTCTGTGATCTCTGCCAGTACAACACTATTGTCATTAAAATACCCCTCGATAGGGTTCCCTTTTACGAAACGTTCAAAACTTTTCCAATATTCATCATCCCGGATGGAAGCTGATTCAAATTTCTCTTGAATATGTTTCACCTTCTCCTACTGTAAACATGTGAACTTCATCACTATGATGGGCGAAAATATAGTCAGTTCCATCTGTATGAACAAATTGTAACTTTTCCATAGAAATTCACCTCTTTTAACACATATTGTGAGCAAAAAAGATGAAATATTACCTAGCTATTTCTCCCAGTTTTTATGATAGTTCATTCATCTAACCCTAATTAGGTTAATCACTTCTATTTATCAATTCATGCTTGATTGACTCGTCACAATAAATAAGCGATCGTGTTTATGCTTTTTTATGTCGCTGCCTTATCTAATAAGATATCCCCCCTTTTTTAAAATTGCGATTACACCAACGATACTTATTAATAAATACAAAAATAACCTATACTCAAAGATCATTCTGACTATAGGTTATTTATCTACTATCACATTTTGCAGCTTTTACTTTTGATTTTTGTTAACTGTCATGACCGCTTCAACTAATTGGTAGGCAATGCTACCTTTCCGAATATTAGATCGGGCTTCATCCAAACTAAACCATGCAATCTCATCTACCTCGCCTGAGATGTAAAACTCCGATTTTTTTACCTTGGCTAAATAGCCAAGCATGAGTTGGTGGCGCTTTTCATAATAATAACTTTTCATATATTGAAGGTCAAACACATCTAATCCAGTTTCCTCTTTTACTTCACGACTGGCAGTTTCTTCAGCATTCTCACCCGCCGTTATATAGCCTGCAATTAAGACCCAACTTGTCGTTGAAATATAATTTTGTCTGATTAATGCAATCTCGTTTTCTTCATTACAGACAGCCACGATCACGCATGGAACGGGTGAATTGAAGTAAGGTTTTTGACAAGATGAACAAAAGGGAATAAATCCCTCATCTCCAATTTCTTTCAATTCGAGTTTACTTCCACATATTTGACAAAAATTAAGATCCATTTCATTATTCCTCTTTTTCTATTGATTTAATGAACCATTTAGTTAGATGGTCGTTTGTAAATATGGTGGAGAAAAGCAGACTTGTCTCCGTGAGTTTTTTGCAAAAGACTAAAACGTCCAGTCCCGTGCTTTTGAGGTGTCGCTTTACTATGCGTTTCTATATTTTTTTATTTCTTCATCAATTAAATTTTCTAGCTCTTCTAATATACCTTTTGGCGCTTGTCTCACTTGCAATAATTCTATTTTTTCACGTGCTTTGGTGTAGTTCCCCTTTTGGATACATTCAACAATTCGATAAAATTCTAAATTAACAATGGGATTAAAGATAGCTAAGGCAATATAACACCCCACAACTAATAACATCCCACTTACCATAAGAGATTGAGGGATTTTACCGCTACATAACACAATGAATATGACACCAGCAAATAAAATTAATCGCCATTGCAAGGCAGAGTCACCTTTTTTTACTCGCTTACTCAATTCATGACTCAACTTAAGTTCCATTCTCTCTTCGCCCCGATTTCTATATCTATATTTCATAACACTAGGTTCCAAAATTAGCATAAGACTTTACACCCTGTCTCATAACATAACCCTATAAATTGGAGTTTTTCTTCTATCATACCATTATCTAGAACAATTTTAAATAAAGCAAATATGCAAATGATGAGTTAAACGTTTCAACGTGTAACGCTTTACACTGATAAACAAGGCTTGCTCCCCTTTAATAAGTCATGGTAGTCCGATATAATGAAACCGTTCACTACATTTAAAGGAGAGAAACAAACATGAGAAAATTTAAAACTTTTGAAGCCTATTTAGATAAATTTGAGAGCATAACTGTATTTTTAAAAAAATCATACTACGACGGGCAATCTTTACGTTTCCGCATAAAAACCGAAAACTCAGCCTATACAGAACTAGCTATTTTAGCAAAAGAAGACGACGGCGATTATATCCGTTATACATTAGAAGCACCTGCTTTACAACTTGGGGAAGTTTATCAGGTGTCAGATGATCATAATTTAGTTACAACTTTAGAGTATGGGTACGTTGTGCGTACAAAAGAATTCGATGTTGACTACTTCTACGAAGGCGATGATTTAGGAGCAACTTATACAAAAGAGTCGACAACTTTCAAAGTTTGGACGCCGATTGCAAATCAAGTTAAAATTGAACTTTTATTAAATGATGAATTGAAAACCTTGGATTTAATCAAAGGTGATAAAGGGGTTTGGTCGGTTACCGTAACAGGTGATTTAGAATTAGCCTCATACGTTTATTTAGTTAAAGTGAACGGGACTTGGAATCAAGCCACAGATCCTTATGCTAATGCCTCAACACCGAACCACAAACGTACAGTCGTGATAGACCCTGTGAAAGTAGACATTGATTCTAACCGCAATCTAGCACCTGTTATTGACTCTTACACTGACGCTATTATTTATGAAATGCATGTGCGCGATTTCTCAGTACATAAAAATTCTGGAATTAAAAACGTCGGAAAATTCTTAGGGGTTATTGAAGAGGGAACGCGTACCGATCGTGGAACATTAACAGGACTTGATTACTTAGTCGATCTTGGTGTGACAACGATTCAATTATTACCAACTTACGACTTCGGTTCAGTTGATGAAACCAATCAATTTGAATATTACAACTGGGGATATGATCCGGTTCAATACAATGTTCCGGAAGGTTCTTATGCAACTGATGTATACAACCCTTATTCTCGTATCGTGGAGTTAAAACAACTGATTGCAAAGCTTCATGAAAAAGGATTCCGCGTCACTATGGATGTTGTTTATAACCATATGTTTGACCGTCAAACATCAGCTTTTGAAAATATTATGCCTAACTACTACTTCAAACTAGGAGAAAATGGAGAAATTTCAAATGGTTCGTGGTGTGGAAACGATGTCGACTCGATGCGTGCGATGTGCCGTAAATATATTGTTGACTCATGTAAGATGTGGGTTCGTGACTATGGATACGATGGATTCCGCTTTGACTTAATGGGAATTTTAGATGTTGATACGATGAATGAATTAACAGATGTGTGCCAAGACATTGATTCATCTGTTATGGTCTATGGAGAAGGATGGAATATGCCATCGATCATGCCAGAAGAAGCAAAAGCTATGATGTATAATAATAAAAAAATGCCAAAAATTGCTCACTTTAATGATCAATATGGTCGCGGAATTAAAGGAAGTCCGTTTGAAACTGAAATGTCTGATATCGGATATGGATTAGGATATACAGGGGAAATTGATCGTGCTATGAACGTCATTGCCGGATCTTGTACAGATATCGGAACAAAGGCTGTCTTTGTCGAGCCAACCATGACATTAAACTACGTTGAATGCCATGACAACATGACGTTATTTGATAAAATCATGTTATCAAATAAATGTGAAAGTCTTGAAACACGCATCAAGCGCCAAAAAATGATCACGGCATTAATCATGGTTTCACAAGGGATTTCATTTATTCATGCGGGTCAAGAATTTGCTCGTACAAAAGGTGGCGATCATAATAGCTATATGTCACCTGATTCAGTTAATCAATTCGATTGGGATCGCAAAGACGAAAACATTGAAATCATTGAGTTTGTTAAAGGATTCATCAAGTTACGTAAATCATTAAAAGCCTTACGCTTAAATACAGCAGAAGAAGTGAAAAAACATGTGAGCGTTCAAAAACACGAAGACCGCGTGATTGAGTATACAATTGCAGATGTATTAGCATATGGTCCATATGAAGAAATTAAAATCTTTGTCAATCCAACTCATCAAGATTTCACTACCCCATTACCCGTTGGTTACAAGATGATTGCAAATGCTTCAGGTGTCTTAACCGAATCAGAACATATTAAAGACTTAACAGTTGAA
This sequence comes from Turicibacter sp., assembly GCA_051646305.1. Classification (GTDB taxonomy): domain Bacteria; phylum Bacillota_I; class Bacilli_A; order MOL361; family Turicibacteraceae; genus Turicibacter. The sequence continues at coordinate 6,530 of JBOFCV010000266.1, read as the reverse complement.
GCTGTTGAATTAGTTGTCTTAGTCAAATAATTTCATTACATTTAGTTTCCTAGTAAACTCATCACTAAATAGTTTACCGCTCCATTTAATCAAAAAAACCGATTAATTTATCAATTAATCGGCTTTTTTTTTGCGTAGAATTCAAAAACAGCCTCTATTTTCCATACTCTTTATACAATTGTTGTGACATATTAACGTCATATTAGGGAAATATATAATGAGCAGTGAACTGCTTAATTTTATAATATGGAGGTTATCTTATGGGACTAAATTGTAGCGCTAAAGATTGTAATCACAATAATGGAGGTGCTTGTTGTGCAGGTGCTATCGTCGTGGATGGTAGACAAGCTGTGACAACAAGTGAAACGTGTTGTAAAAATTACTCACCTTCTGCTGGTGGGTTAAATACAGAATTTGCTCAAGAATTTAATACGTTAAGCAAAACCACTGATGTGAAAGATATTAAATGTAAGGCTTGCAATTGCCAACATAATGTTAAAAAATGCTGTCATGCTTCAAGCGTCCAAATGAATGCTCAAAGCGGCGCTTGCGATACCTTTTCAGTAGAATAAGCTAAAACATACAAAAAACACGAATTTAACATTCGTGTTTTTTTGTATTCCAATTTAAATTAACTATTACTTTCATTCACTGTCTCTATGCAGCACATACTTACCTATTTCTTATACAATTTGACTATATCCAAAAGTTTTATACTCTGTTCAAATAATCTTTATTTATCTCCCCTAAGATAGCTATTCTTTAGAAGTGAAAAATAGTTATTTGAACTTCTTTCTATCACACTCATAAATTTTGAATGACCCTGATACTATTATATTAATATTCCACATTAAAGGTTTCCATTAATTTTCATAATTAAAATTTGTATAGCTCCTTTGCATTTGTATATAAAATGCGGTTTATCAAATCCTTTGCATCTGACATTGACATATAATCATCCATCACTTTCTCTGCCATGACTTTTGCTAACACATGACGAATGGCAAGCAATGCGCCAAAGCTGTCTTCTGATGCCCACGTATCACAGCCCCAACAGATTTTATTTGAATGGCTTGTTTCAATTAACTCATGTAATAACCGTTCACATGCTGTCGTAGAAATTTGAGCCACCCAACAAAGATCTGGATAGACATTATGATACGTATTCACAATTGCACACAAGTCATCTAGCCATGGTTAACTCCCATGGAATAAAACAAATTTCGTAATTGGATGATCTGAAATGGCTTGCTCTAAGTACTTAGCACTACTTCTTTCAAGTTTTGCAAGTCCTGTATGACATTGAAGCGGGATATCCAATTCGCCTGCGATATCGCAACTATCTACGTAAATTTTAATAGAATCTATATAATACCATCTAGGTATGCCAAAATTGAGAATAAAAAAAATTTGCTCATCACCTTATAAAGGATCGAGCAAGATATTTTTAATATATAATACAACCTTTGGGAGTTAGTTTTAGTTTTTCTTTACTCATTACACCACCTAATAATTGAGAAAGAAACCTCTTTATTTCAATGGAAATCGTCACTAATAAGAATTTTCTAGTTGCTAGATATCTTGTTGTAAACATTAAATCCTTTACATAACCCTGACAATAATTAAGCTTTAATAATCTTCGTTCCATACGATTCTACTAATAAGGTTTCAGTTAAAGTCATCACTTTATTTTCATATAATTCCGTTAACTCATAACCTATTAGTGTCATTGGGACTGGCATCTCAACTTCCTCACTTGAATTATTAAAGAAATAATAAACCGTTTCTTTTTCAGTATATTTACAATAAATGATGGTTTGATTACTATTATACACGGATTTAATTCTCCCACTACTTCCGATAGATGGATGTGCTTTTCGCAGTTTAATTAATTTTTGGATGTGTCTAAAATAATCATGATCCTGCTTTGTTTCATCCCACGGCATACACTTACGTGAAAGCGTTTCAAGTTCACCGTCAACTCCAAACTCAGATCCATAATAAATACAAGGTGAACCTGGTAAAGAATAAAGAATCGTATAACACATCTTAATTTTTTCCTTATGATTTTTGGCAAGTGATGCTAGTCGTATCGTATCGTGACTATCCAATAAATTAAACATCACCTCGTTTATATTTTGGGAATAACGATAAAAAGCAAGGCATAACGTGTCGATAAACGTTTGACCATCAATTGCATCTGTAGCCACGAACTCAACAATTCCTTTTGTTAAAGGATAGTTCATCATTGAATCGAATTGATCCCCTTGCAACCAAGGCGTAGAATCATGCCAAGCTTCTCCTACAATAAAGACATCCGGATTAACTGCTTTAACGGCTTGTCTAAATTCTCGCCAGAAAACATGTCCTATTTCATTTGCCACGTCTAAACGCCACGCATCAATATTAAACTCTTTAATCCAATACGTTGCAATGTCAATTAAGTATTGTTTGACTTCTGGGTTATTCGTATTCAGCTTGGGCATAATAGTTGTAAATCCAAATGTTCTATATGCCCCCACAATTGGATCACCTACTTCATCAACGACTGGGAATTGGTTTATATAGAACCAATCTTTGTATGATGAATTTTCACCATTTTTTATGACATCTTGAAATTGCATTGATGTGAATCCGATGTGATTAAACACCCCATCTAACATGATTCGCATTCCACGTATATGAGCTTCCTTCACAAGGATTTTAAACGTTTCGTTGTCACCAAAATGCGGATCAATTTTGTAATAATCTAATGTATCATACTTATGTGTTGACGGTGCTTCAAAAATAGGAGTTAAATAGATTCCATTAATCCCAAGGTCCTCTAAATGATTTAAATGGTCAATAATTCCCTGGATATCACCTCCGAAGAATTTTTCAGGATTTTCAAAATCCCACGGTAATTCGCTGTCCCAAGCTAATACATTTTCCGGATCAATAGATGAATCCCCGTTTGCAAAACGTTCTGGGAATATTTGATACCAATTTGTTTCTTTTGCCCAGGCAGGTGCCTTAAAAATATCTTCTGGACTCATAAATGGAAAGGCAAAATAACTATTTCCATCATTCTTTATACTTGGATCATTTAATGCGAAGAATCCACGTTCTAAATACAAAACTTCCTCTTGACCATCATTTAAAATGAATCCATATTTCAAACGTTGGTACGGTGGTTTAAATGTAATCGTATAAAAATCAAACATCGACGTGCTAAATTCTTTACTCATTGGAAATGCTTTACGATTCCATGCCCAAATGTTATTGGGGCCATCCTCTAAGGTCCATTCATACGGATCAGCACAATATAACGAAACTGACATCATATCATCTTTAGCCACTCGTATTCGAATGTGCATTGTTTCTTCATCATAAGCATACGCATAACTACTTTTTCCTACGTGTAAGATCGCTTCTTTTTTCATCGTTCAAACTCCCTTTTCCATTCTTAGTGCCTACTTATATTTTACTGATATATATCAATTGATTCTTGTATAAATATGCTTATTTTTATAACAATATTGCTTTTACAACCTAAATCAGCGTCAATATTACTTTTACACAGCTCAAAAAAATCTTGCTAAAAAGCAAGATTTTTTATATTGAACGTTATTAACTAAACAGATAGCGAATAATTTCAGGTAATCTTTTACTCCAAGCTAACTCATTATGAAGACCACCCTCAATCATTTCAAACCTCAAATGATTTGCGGGGAGTTTTTCTTTTAGGGCAGCATAGATTTCTTGATTTGATTGGATGTAATCCTCTTCATTTCCACCCGCATTTTCTTTTGTTCCCGTATCCATGTACAGTTTTTTTATACTTTTTAACTCCGATTTATCTATTGCTTGTAGGAAAGCCTCAAGTTGAACAAAGTAAGCACCTGAAACTGCTCCAATTCTTGTAAATGTGTGATGATAATTTAAAGCAGCATACAATGAAATCACGCCTCCCATACTACTTCCCATCACTCCTGTAAATTCAGGCGCTTTAAGTGTCCGGTACTCGTCGTCAATTTGTGGTTTCAACACATGACAAAGATAGTTAAGATAAATATCACCTTTCCCCCCTATTTCTTTTCGGCCTACCATCTCCTTCATGGCCTCAAAGGTAATTTCGAAAGGGCAATATTCATTAAATCTATCTAATCCATTTGCACACTCTAAGCCAACAACGATAATTTCAGGTAATGTTTTATCAACCTTATATGAGTCTATTAAGCCCCATGAAACACCATGAAAAGAATCTGTATCAGTGAAAACATTATGCCCATCATGCATGTATAGAACTGGATAGTTTTTTTCTGATGTTTCATAGTCATCAGGTAACCCAACGAATAAACGTGCTTTTCGATTTAATTCCTTTATAAAAATAGTTGATTCTTTATAATACATCGTAACATCTCCTTATTTTAAAATACTCTAGTTTCAAAAAAATATCGGTAAACAAGGTGTTTGATAAAACAACCGATTTCAAGATGAAATAACTCATTCTCAATGCTAAATTTGGGACAAACCTATTTTATTGTAGCTGTAATGATTTGATGCTAGACATTATCTACTGTGTATCAGTTTGCACCATGTACTTATGAAATTTTTATCTTATTCACCTTTTGGGAAGACGGTTAGCCTAAGTAAGGTACAACCATATGGAACTAAATCGATATACGTCGTACGCCCTGTTGTAACCAAGTGACTTGGGAACCTTGGCGTTGTCACGATTTGGGATTCTAAATGATGATCATAAAACTCTTTTAAGTCCCAATTGGAAACTTTAGTCACAGGGACTTTTATTTTTACGGGTGAATGTTCTATGTCCCACGGGAATCCTGATATGGGGCGTGAAATGACTTCTAACGATTCAACCTGATTCGCACTTGAGGCCATGGCATAATTCCAAACAGTATTTGGTCGCCTTTCAAGAGCAGGGAATTCGCTAGATGCTTTTTCATAGGAATCAATATTTGTTTCACATGCTTCAATGGGAAAACTATACACTAACGGACCACGTTCAATTGCCATCCCGTTCACCACACAATGACTCGTTTTCACTTTCATTGGAAGTGTTAAGGTGACGATATCTTTATTGGCAAAGATTCTCTCTAATTTATGAAATGTGCCAGCAATAAACGTCTCTTTTATTTCAATCCCGTTGACTGCTAAGTGTGGATTTTCACACCATGCGGGAATCCGAATATAGAATGGGAATTCTACCGATTCTTCCATTTCTAATTTAAAGATAATTTGGTCACTGAATGGATAATTCGTTTCTTCCGTGATGCTAATTGAAGTATCTTCTATGCCTACTTTCGTTGTTACAGTAGTTGGCCCAAACAACGATGCAACGACGCCCTTATCATGACTACGTAACCACATTTGTTCTACGTAATAAGGCATAAAACGATTGACATTTCCTGTGCAGCATTCTACATCGTGTCCCGGTAAGTATGCCATACGCGCAGGATGATGACCAAATGGATTGGAATGTAAGGTCGAAATCATCTGATTGGGTGCTGAGAAATATTGATGTGCTTTAAAATCCTTTGTAATAGATCCCATTGCTCCATTAAATATAGCCTTCTCAATTTTATCCCCAAGCCCGGCATCCCCATTCACTCTAAGTAAAAATCCATATGTGTATGGAAGGGTCGCGCTATTACATGTTTCGTGACCTGATACTTCTGACACCCCTTCGAAATGCTCAGTTGAACTAGGTAACCCTGAAACTAGCATATGGTGTTTTTCCATCATTTCAATTCCGTTCATAGCTTCATGTAAATACTCTTTTTTTCCAGTATAACTATATAAAATCGTTGGAATTTTTACTAATTCTAAGTACACGACGCCATGATGATTAGGTACCATATCCGTCCCAAATTGAATATCACTATTATAGCCACGCCCGTTATGTCGATTTCTATTTTTAATATCAGACTTGAAAATTGTATACGCCTCTTCTGCCATTTGTAAGAAATGTTCATCTTTTGTTTGCCCATATAACCAACATAACTCTTCTAGGTTAGCTAGTTCAAGGTCATCTGAAAAATCATGGGCGGAGAATGTTAAGTAATGATTTTTTAATGTATCAATATATAGTTGATCGCCTGTTATTTCATATTCTGTCATGAAGAGACGATTGAAACTTGCATATGGCCAGCGCCACCATTGCTCGCTTAACTGCGTTCCATAACGACCTGATTTTGTTATATGTTCTAATACATAGCGTATATTATCGTTTACTTTTCTCAATAGCCTTTTATCATTTAATAACAATCCTAACCGATGAGCTCCATCTAAATAATAAGCTGTTTGTTCATACGGCCACCAAGCGAGTGAATGACCCTTAATTGATTCACCTGCCCACATACACGTATTGAATGGGTATCCCGCTACCTCAATATTTCCTGTCAACCCATTTTTTTGTCTTTCTAAAAGATCATTGATCCACCCCTTTGCCTTAATGTCAGTTATTTTTAACTTATTGAATACATTATATGGAGGCGTTTGAATGCCTTTTATTTTTACATGTCTAT
>JBOFCV010000222.1:0-3511 GCA_051646305.1 Turicibacter sp. | reverse complement strand
CCTTGGTGGAATATGAGCGCGCAAAATCAAGCAACCGACCGTGCGTATCGTATGGGTCAAAGTAATAAAGTTCAAGTCTTCAAGTTAATTGCGAAGGATACCATTGAAGAAAAAATAGAAAAACTGCAACAACGCAAACTCGAATTATCAGAATCCCTCGTCAAAGAAGGTGAAACCTTCATCACAAATTTATCAGCCGATGATATTTCAGAATTATTTAGTAACTCATAATAAAAAAAACGTTGGTTTCCTTTGGAAATCAACGTTTTTTTTATTCTATCTGCGCCTTTTAGTTTGGAACAGTCTGTAACTACGACAGAGTTTAAATTCAGCTCTGTTAAACTTTAATGTTGTTATTAGGATATTCACCACGAAATATGGTGCACTAAGACCAATGAGAGAGCGTGATGTGTCAGATGCCGACGTATGTGAGTGTAAACAGATATTTTGGCTTTAAGCTAATCGAATCAGAGAAGCCTTTTCAACCTAATGGCTGAAGTTTTATCGGCAAGTTCATTAGCCACTATCTCAATGTCGTGAATCTCGTTTTGATAAAGGAGCTATTTGTCCTCATTGTTAGGAAACCAATATTATCAAGCACAGCAAAGTGAGCAACACTCAACGTCATCAGTGTCAGTCATGTGATAAAACATTCACTGATTTTACTAAATTGGCTTAGCCCATAAACGTTCATCGTTAAACACTGGTTGGAATACGCTAGATAATACTTGAAAAAGCTCCTTCATGTTCGCCAAAAACAAAAGTGCCTTATTTCAATTTTCTACACTAAGAGTTGTTGTTAATCGCAATCGGATGGTATAATCTGGATAAAGAGGTGAGCTGTATGAATAAAACAATATATAACATCATATTAGCTATTATAAGTATTCTTTGTTTTGGTTTAGCTATTTTTCTAACCCATCCAAAACGTCCGATTGAGTATCGATTTGATACACTAAACGATGATATTGGCATTAATGATTTCTATATTCTTGATACAGGGGGTTATGTGTACATCCCAGACATGTATTATTTTGAGAATCACAGTGGAAAAAAAGTAGAAAAAATAATACTTAATCTAAAATCGGGGAATAAAGACTTGTTCACATTGAGTACTGGTTTTGTATCAGATGATACTGGAAAATATTATCCTAATTTAGGTAGTGTCAGAAAAATAAATTTATTAGGTTCTAAAAAAATAACCCTTGAAGTAGAATATTGGTTTGAAGGAAGTAAAGAGTCCGAAACGTTTTCTGAAGTGATAGAATTAATTAATACAGGAAAATAGAGGAAAGTGTAAGAGACTTTCCTCTATTTTTTAGACCTAAAACAACAATTAAGTTGAACACGGCATTAAATTATTATATTCCCCATCTGAGCTAACAAAAAAAGTTGTCACTCTAATGCTTTAATCGGATATTTACTTTCATATGCAATACTTCCATCCAATAAAATCTCATACTTAAAATTAGTCTGTTCCAACAATGAAACGACTGCTTCGTGCAAATCGTATTGGATATTCGTCAACTTCATCGAATAATCCAAAAATTCAAGTTGCGACTCATAACTTCCCTCTTGATTTAGTCGAAGTTCGGGAATTAAGAGTTCCACTTCTTGGTCAATCAAATCATTTAACTCATCAAAGATAGCTTGTTCATACTTTTTAGTAAACGTAGCTTCTTGAATATACGCAATGAGATCAACTTCTTTTAGGGTTCCGTTATTGTGTTGCACAATTATATTTTCATATTGTTTTTCAAAAAGTTTATATTCATCCATAAATTCAAACACGACGCGTTGGTGATTTAAACTTGAAAATGGAAAGAGTTCTTGAATGACCTTGTTCAAATATGACCCCATCCCTGTTACATACAATAGAACACCCATCATAATAAGTCGAGGCATCCATCTCCCTATTCGCTCACTCAGAGTTGGAAAAGACTCGATGTCTTCAGGAAATTTATAAATATAGCTGATCGGTTTTCTATTCCCTCTTTGTTTCCTAGCTGCTTTGTTATACTTCCTCATTTCTTTACGAAAGTTCTTTTGAACTTGAGTTGCCATTCTATCACCTCTTTCTAATAAAAATTACAATAAATTCCATATTTCTTATTATATCACTCATTAACAAACAAGTGAACTGACAGAAAGAAACCTTATTTTATCTGTCCTCTATAACTTACTTCAGAAAGCTATCTTGTCCTTTTTTTATTTTTTCATATCCAAGACTTTATCTATTTTAAAATATAAAAAAGACAAAGAATCGAGTTAAATCTTGGTTCTTTGTCTTTTCTTTCTATACATAGCCTGATGCTTTCTATAGTTTAACATGCTTAAATACTTTGATATTAAGACTGCAAGTTTTGAACACGCATAAGAGTTACTGGTACTGTTTCAAAACATCAATCCCGATTAAAGAGATCGCGTGTATAAACTTTATCTTTTACATCTAATAATTCAGATGCCTTTCTATTTGAGACAATCACATCACTTAATGCTTTGAATGTGTCGAGATCGTTAATGATTTTTGAATTGAAAAATAGTTCTTCTTTCATCGTTGGTTCATAAATGACTACTTCAATTCCTTTAGCTTTCAGTCTTTTCATAATGCCTTGAATGGAAGAGGCACGGAAATTATCCGAATCCATTTTCATTGTTAGGCGGTAAATCCCCACAACTTTCGGTTGTTTAGCTAGAATCATATCAGCAATATGATCTTTACGTGTTCGATTAGCCTCAACGATAGCCTGTATGATATTATTCGGAATATCTTCATAATTAGCACGTAACTGTTTCGTATCTTTCGGTAAACAATAACCGCCATATCCAAAAGAAGGATTATTATAATGACGACCAATTCGTGGATCTAATGAGATTCCCTCAATGATATCTTTAGTATTTAACCCTCTGATTTCAGCATAGGTATCCAACTCATTAAAATAAGCGACCCTCAAGGCAAGATACGTATTTGCAAATAGTTTAATCGCCTCCGCTTCTGTGGGATTCGTATATAAGATGGCCATATCTTTTTTGATGGCCCCCTCAATCAATAGCTCCCCAAACAACTTAGCGCGATCTGATTTTTCCCCCACAATAATACGTGAAGGATATAAATTATCATATAATGCTTTCCCCTCTCGTAAAAACTCTGGTGAGAACAAAATATTGTTACACCCAAATTTTTCTTTAACTTTTTCCGTGTACCCTACCGGAACCGTTGATTTAATTACCATAACGGTATTCGGATTAATGTCTAAAACCGTCTTGATGACTGCCTCCACTGAGCTAGTATCAAAGTAATTTTTATCCGGATCATAGTTAGTCGGTGTGGCAATAACCACATAATCCGCTTCCTGATAAGCCTTTATGACATCCGTTGTCGCAACCAAATTTAATGATTTTGTAGCCAAATACAATTCGATATATGTATCAGCAATGGGCGATTGTTTTCGATTAATCAAATCCACCTTATCTTGCATGATATCAAGTGCCATGACTTCATGGTGTTGTG
>JBOFCV010000118.1:0-5800 GCA_051646305.1 Turicibacter sp. | reverse complement strand
AGTTCCATATTAGCACCTGTTGACCAGATGATTATTGATTCATCATATTTGTTGGGTAATTCATATCCATGAACAGCCTCAAAAGCGCGCCTTATAATTCCATAAACATTTTGAAATTCGGTCTTCCCTTTTCCAGCTTCTTTACACTTGTTTTTTATAATTTCTCTTTGTCTTAGAGCAGTTATTTCATCAACTGTTACTTCTTCCAAATTAATTCCGTAAACTTCTGTTGCAAGTCTTATAGAATTTCTTAAACTCTTTTTTGAACTACCCTTTAGTGTGTTTGAATCTTCAGTCTGTTTAAATAATTCATTTTTTAAATCTATAGCAATCAGCCCCCTTATATCTTTATTCTAACATAAATAGGAAATGTTATAGGTGTAATGGAAATTTTATGTTGTAAATATTGAATATAGTATCCTATCACTTTAATTACAAGAAAAAGAAAGAACTAAAAAAACCATTATATGAATCTAGTTTAAATCTGATTTGAGATAATGTTTTTTAGAAACGATTCAATTACCAATTAAATGCAATCTGTTTCTTGGTGCTTTAGTTAATGATAAGTATTTCTAATAAACCACGTATTCTACTATAGTTACTGAAATAATGTGTTACTCTTTTCTAGGGGACTCTCTAATATTAGGCTGAATAGTAATCTCAATGAATGAAGTGAAAAAAACAGTTTCCATGTTTTTTTTACTTTAAATATCGAGAGTTATTTATATAATAACAAGTATCCTTCGTTTTACCTTTACACTCATTAATTTCAGGCATTTGTGTATACTAAGGGAAACTCATTAAAAAGGATGTGGTCAACCTGTTTAAACCGAAAGCTGTTTATATTGAAAAAGATGCGTTGGAATATGAAATGGGGAAAAAATTACAACATCAGTTCACACAAGCGGGTGTACCGGTTGAGATTTTGAAAAGTAATCGTGTTAATTTCTTAACAGGGTTGAGTATAGAAGAAAAATATAAAACGGGGAAACAAGTGCTAGTTGTAGGTGTGCGAAAAAGTTTGAAATTTCAGTCATGCAAACCATCTGCCCATTATCAGTTGCCACTTGTAACAGGGTGTATTGGGCGATGTGAGTATTGTTATTTAAATACCCAGCTGAAGGACAAGCCGTTTACACGCGTCTATGTGAATACGGATGAGGTGCTAAATCAAGCAAAAAAACATATAGACGATGGCACGTTTAGTCCCACTATTTTTGAAGGCGCAGCAACTTCTGATCCAATTCCTGTTGAACCGTATACCCAATCACTTGCAAAGAGTATTTTATTTTTTGGTAAAGAGGAAAAAGGTCGTTTTAGATTTGTGACAAAATTTACTGATGTCGATACCCTCTTAAATTTAGAGCACAATAATCATACAGAGATTAGATTTTCTATTAACACAGATTATTGTATTACATCATTTGAGCACGGCACACCGCGTGTGAAACAGCGCATTGAAGCTGCAAAAAAAGTCATTCGTGCAGGTTATCCATCAGGATTTTTAATTGCGCCTGTTTTTGTTTATGAAAATTGGAAACAAGATTATTTAGACGTCATTGCGATGATAAAAGAATCATTAGCAGAAGAAAAAATACAGCACCCTATTACATTTGAAATTATTTCTCACCGCTATACGGTATCAGCTAAGAATCATATTTTACAAGTCTTTACGGAGTCTAAATTACCGATGGATGAAGCAGATCGAAAATATAAATATGGACAGTTTGGTTATGGAAAGTACGTTTATCCAAAAGAAGTAATGAATGAAATTAAGCAGTTATTTGAAGAAGGATTAAAGACCTTAGACTTTCCTTATGAAATTAAATATATCATTTAAAAAAAGTAACGTAAGCCTTTTGACTGGCTTACGTTACTTTTTTCTGACTTCTTTAGATTTTATAACACGCATTTTTTTGGAAGACGGTTGTTTTTTGATAAAGGTTAAAAATTTAGAAAATTTATCATCCATTTTTAAAGATTCAATGGAATTGAGTCGAACTGCTAATTCTTTATTCGTATAAAGCGCATGAATTTGACGGTGACAGTCACAACACACAATGGCAATGTGTTCTTCTTTTCCGCCTTCTTCACGAGGTAATAGGTGATGTTTGGTTAATGGAATCGATGTTCGGTTACAAAGTTGGCAAGAAGTCTCCATCCTCAACAAGTCCTTTCTTTAATGCATTTAATAGGTCATTAGGTATATATAAGTCTTCGTAGAAACTTTTAAATATTTAAACTATTAATATAACGCTTGTTGTCGTCAATCCGCTACATCAAAAAAGTCTAAAGTTTTAAACAATTGAAAAACTAAAGAAGTTGTTGTTAGGTGGAAAATTTCTAAATCCGGATGCTAGATGAAATCTAGAGTTGTTGAATGCGATTTTTAAAGTGAAAAAATATCTACCAAATCTGTAACCTAAGTGTGCAGGATGGGGAGCTATTTTTCTATACGATCCCTAAATAACAGCTTACTGTTGAACTAAAATATTTATTAAATAATGGAATTAGAGAGCGTGAGAATCGTGACTATGTTAAATATTTCAAGCCAAAAATATGCTTAAGAAAGTAAGTTTACACAATCACATGGCGCATCATTTGTGAGAGGCAATTATAATACCAAACAAGGTAATTTGTATCAGCTGATAAGGAGAAATCATAAGCGTTTGCGACCGTTGTAACATAATCAGTAATAATGTTATCAACACCGAGATGAATAGCAGTCAGTGCCTGTTCTTCAGTAAAGACGTCCCAAACATGAACCTCGCGATTAAGTGCGTGCATCTGATCAACAAGTTCCTTCGTTAACAGATCATACTTAACCGAAATAAAATCGATATCTAAGCGCGATAAATCCACATTATCTTTGGAGAAAATATAGCCCACTAAAACATCAGGACTCAATTTTGTAAATTCGATAATTGTATCATAGTTAAATGAAGAAACCACAACCTCTTGCGTCATGTCATATTTATCAATCAGTTGTGCCACTTTACTACCCAATGAATGATCGCCGTCAACCGTCTTTAATTCAATGTTTAGTTTGATTTTTCCTTTAGCAACTTGTAAAACTTCCTCAAGCGTTGGAATCATTTCTCCGCTAATCTTCACCATTTTTAATTCCTTAAGTGTCATCTCCTTAATTTCTCCATCGCCTCCCGTCATTCTTTTCAAGGAGGGATCATGAAATAGAATCACTTCTTTATCTTTCGTCAACTTCACATCAATTTCAGCAAAATCAGCCCCTTCGTTCATCGCTTTAGTGATAGATGAAATACTATTTTCAGGTGCTAGCAAACAACTGCCACGATGAGCTGTAATTGCCATTTTTTTGTTTGTATGGGGGGAGATATCTTGAATAGCTGTTAAACTTAGGAAGCTAATACTTAGAAAAAATATCATCATGACCGAAGTGGCAATAAATTTTTTATGTCTTTGAATGATGTAATAAAAGTTATTTTGTGTAGCTACATTTAAAGAATCAGACCAGTGCACCTGAATCGTTGGCGTTCTGTATTTGTAGTCAAGCTCTGTGATAAAGGAAATAAATAAAGGTAAACTTAACACAGAAATCATCAGGTATCCTAGAATAAATAAAATCAGAAAAAAGATAATAAAAAGATGAGAAAAGGGATTGGATGCACCAAGAATTTGAACGGTTAGTTTCCCAATGAGTTTAAAACCTTCGACCACACTTATATTAAAAAGAAAGTTACCTATGATCCAAAGTAAAATGGCTATTATCATTTTGATGTATTTTCTCTTAAGAGGTTGATTCAGAAATATAAAAATGATGGCTATTAATAGTAAAAACATGACGATTGAAGCAGCTTGGATGACAATGGAGCTTCCCCTAAATAATAACTCACTTAAATTTCTAATGACAGCTGGTGCAATGCCTTTGGCGATCATTGGCACGATTAGGGCTGCAAATAAAAGTTTAGTTGCTAGATAGGAAGGCGTTATAGGATGAACAGGTTTAATTCCATTGACCACCGAATCGAAGAGTCCCACGATTTTTTTTTGATGAGAAAGGTTTGAGATATACATTAAAATGGAGAGCTCAATAGAAATGATAACAAGAGAAATTAAAAAGAGAAAAAATACGATGATTAATTTTTGAATACTAAATTCTAAATCGTATAAGACACTTCGGCTAATACTGTAAACGGTCAGATTAGCCTGTGTCATATTAACGAGATAAAGACTAATCGGAATAAAAATAATGAATGTGATTAATTTATATATGATTTCAAAGAGGATAAACGTGCTTTTATTTAGGTTGAACTGATCAATTGTATTTTTTATCATGCTAGGACATTTTTTAATCATAAGATCGAGCCTTTCATGTTAACTATATAAGACGCAGTTAGTTTTGTGTCGTTTCAAAACTATTACTAAGCCTATAAGATGTCAAGATTCAAGAAGGTTTAAGCTTTATACGCTGCGATATAACATCTAGTTTTTTAATCGGTTCGTATAGAGTAAGTACGTCATTATTTTTCCAAGATGAGCGATAATTATGAGAGTAATTCATATCCATTTGTTTATTTTTGTTGCGTTAAGTGATTCAAATAAGCTACGATAGAGTAGAGATAATTCCTGATAAGTTTACACTAATAAAATGCCTTTTGTCGTAGCAATTGGATATCATTGTATCGAAGTGTTTTGATGTTTTTAAAATAATTTTAAGGTAATCAGTTAATAGTTTGCAAATTTAGTTTATGTGGATAAGGGAGAGAATTTTTTTATGTCGGATTCATTAATTACAAAAAAGGCGATTGCGAGTGGATTAAAGCAGCTCATGCATGAAAAATCATTTAATAAGGTTTCAATTCGAGATATTACAGAGCAGTGTGGGTTAAATAGACAAACATTTTATTATCATTTTCAGGATAAGTATGAGTTAATCAATTGGATCTATAATCAAGAGGGACTCATTCCATTGATGGATGGCATCACATTTGAAAATTGGCATGTTAAAGTGGGAGAGTTATTAACACTGATGAAAAATGAAAAGGATTTTTACATGAATTCAATCAGTAGTGATGAAAGTTATTTTAAAGAATCTATTTTAAAGATTACCGTTAACTTATTTCATGAGGCAATTGTGAAACTAGATGAAAGACATGTTGTTAATCAGATGGATCAACAATTTTATTCTGAATTTTTTGCACATGGTGTGTATGGAACGATTGTGTCGTGGGTAAATTCAGGGATGAAAAGAGATCCATTAGCGGTTGCAAATAATTTAAAAGATTTAGCTGTTAGATGTGGAGAATTAGCGTACACTAGGCATTTGGATGAAAAATAACTCGTCAGGATAACCTAAAATTATACAGTTTAAGCGAAGTGTCTCATTATTAGACAAAACCTCATTTTTGTATGATTACAATTCAATTAGTGAATGATATATTATCACTGTAATCAATTAAAAAATTGAAAAGAGGTTTTTGATATGAGTCGTAAATCAAATAAAAAATTAGTGGCAGCCACAGCGCTTGCAGGTGTGACAGCAGCAGGAATAATGGGTGCTAAAAAATATAATAAAGCGAAAAATATTAAACAATTAAATGAGTCTTTAGGACAAGTAGATATAGATCGAGATGTTTATTTTGTCGGCGGAGGATTAGGAACTTTGGCCGGAGCAGCTTACCTAATAAGAGATTGCGGTATGGATGGAAGCCGCATTCATATTATTGAGGGAATGCACATCTTAGGTGGAAGTAATGACGGAGCAGGAACTGTAGAAAATGGATTTGTTTGTCGTGGCGGTCGGATGTTAAATGAAGAAACA
>JBOFCV010000105.1:0-1805 GCA_051646305.1 Turicibacter sp. | reverse complement strand
TTGTACATCAAGGAGCCGTGTTGAATTTAAGCGATGCGACCTTAGAATATCAGCAAAATAAAATAGAGTTAACAAAAAATGAGTTTAAAATTCTTCAAATCTTACTTGAAAATAGAGGGCGAATTATCTCGCGCGAACTTATTATGGAACGATTATGGCAAAGCGATAGTTACATCGATGACAACACGCTAACCGTTAATATGACTCGCTTGCGCAAAAGGCTCAGTGAGATGGAACTCGTTGATTTTATTAAAACTAAAAAAGGGATCGGGTATATGGTGGAGTAAATGGAAGAACAATCTTTTATAGTAATATTACGTGGGTATATAAAGGGGCAAGCCAAAACATTAGGTTTATTTTCGATGATTTTAATTATCTTTGTTTGTGTCTTTGCTTTATATGGCATTAAAGTAGAACCCATTTTGTATGCCACTTTGTTATCAGTATGGATGGGGCTCATCGTTTTGGTTTATGATTTTATAAGATATAAAAGAAAATATCAGGAGCTATCTATTCTTAAAAAACAAATTCAGATTAATTTAACGGACATGCCGTTAGCTAGTGACTTGATTGAAAAAGAATACCAAACGATTTTACTAAGTCTTATGGAACATACACAGAATTTAACGTCTAACATAGATAGTAAACAGACAGATATGATGGATTATTTTACGCTATGGGCGCATCAGATTAAAACACCGATTGCTGCCATTCGTTTATTGGTTCAATCTCACCCTGGCGAGAATGATAAAGAACTTTTAGGAGAATTATTTAAGATTGAACAGTATGTCGAGATGGTTTTGGGATATTTAAGAATTGAAAATGTCTCTTCTGATTTAGCGTTTCACTATTGTGATTTAGCCGGTCTAGTTAAGCAAGCAATTAGAAAATATTCTAGCCAATTTATCAGAAAAAATATTAAGCTAGAGTTTAAAGAAATGGATATCTTGGTTTTGACGGACGAAAAGTGGTTAGTTTTTGTCATTGAACAGCTCTTGTCAAATGCGATCAAATATAGTAGCAGTGGGACGATTTCAATTTATATGAATCCATCTAAAGCAGCGGAACTTGTTATTGAGGACACCGGAATTGGCATAGCACAAGAAGATTTACCACGTATTTTTGAAAAAGGATTTACGGGTTATAATGGCCGAATGGATAAAAAGGCGACGGGAATTGGGTTGTATTTGTGTCAGAAAGTTTTGCGTAAATTATCGCATACTATTTTTATTACGTCGCAGGTTGGAGTTGGAACAACTGTTAAAATTGACCTCGCAACGATTCAGACACGCTATGAATAACAGTAACCTTACACAGATGTAAGGATTAAAGTGGAAATGTAAGTCCAAGTTATGGAGGAGCATTTCTTTTTTTCTTATAATAGGTGTAGATTGAAAGTTTGAAATGGAGGAAGTATGATGACGCTATTAGAAGTTAATAATTTGAAAAAAGTATATATGACACGATTTGGTGGAAATCAGGTTCAAGCGCTTAGTAATGTTACTTTTTCGGTGGAAAAAGGGGAGTACGTTGCAATTATGGGGGAGTCAGGTTCAGGGAAAACGACGTTACTTAATATTTTAGCTTCACTGGATAAGCCAAGTAGTGGAGAGGTTTTGTTGAATGGGAAAAATATTGTGGCGATTAAGGAACGTGAAATGGCAGCTTTTCGCCGCGATTATTTAGGATTTGTTTTTCAAGATTTTAATTTATTAGACACTTTTTCGTTAAAGGATAATATCTTTTTACCGCTTGTTTTAGCTGGGAAATCTTATGAGGAAATGGAAACGCGACTAAAGCCGATT
>JBOFCV010000093.1:0-26701 GCA_051646305.1 Turicibacter sp. | reverse complement strand
AATCACCAATTTCTTCTCCTAAAATTTCACCTAGATAATACCAAGCATTTTTAACGTCAATTTCAATCATATCGATTAACATCCCATCATTCATGGCGTTAATACTATCATTAATTGAATAAATAGCTTGTTTTAATTTAGCAATATGTCGAGCATTTGAAAGGTAAGTTAAATCATGTTGCTTAATTTCCCCAATCTCAAACATTTTTTTAATTTGATTTTCTAAAATCTCAATTCCTTTTTCTTTTACCATTGAAGTCTCGATATAGGTAGGTAATTGCTCACGTTCAATTTTATTTTCTAAATCACTTTTATTTAAAATAACTAAACGATTTTTAGATTCTGTTAATGTTAATAACTCACGATCATTTTCAGTTAATTCTTCATTGCTATTTAATACAAGTAGAACTAATTCTGCCTCATCGATTAATTTTTTTGCTTTTTCTACTCCGATTGATTCAACAATATCTTCGGTTTCACGAATACCAGCTGTATCAATTAAATTTAATGTAATTCCACCTACATTAACAAAGCCTTCCACCGTATCACGTGTTGTTCCAGCAATATTTGTTACGATTGCTTTTTCTTCACGCATTAACTGATTTAATAAACTTGATTTCCCAACGTTAGGACGTCCGATTATAGCCGTTTTTATACCGTCTCTAAGGATTTTCCCTGTTTTAGCTGTATCTAGTAACTGTTCCATCTTAACTTTAATATCCAAAGCTTTAGGTAGCAATACATCGCTCGTCATTTCTTCAACATCTTCATATTCAGGATAATCGATATTCACTTCTATCTGTGCCACAATATTTAAAATTTCTTCGCGCAGATTTTTTATTAACTTTGAAACACGACCATCTAGTCCATTTAAAGCTAATGATAAAGATTCCTGACTTTTAGCATGAATAATATCCATGATTGATTCGGCTTGTGCTAAATCGATTCGACCATTTAAAAAAGCACGTTTTGTGAATTCACCTGGCTCTGCAAGTCTTGCTCCTACTGTTAATAATAATTCTAAAATTTTATTTGTGACTAATATTCCGCCATGACAATTTATTTCCACAACATTTTCGGCTGTAAATGTCCTAGGGGCTTTCATCACTGAAACTAAAACTTCATCTATTTTAGTATCCGTCTCGGCATCATAAATATGACCATAGTTTATCGTGTGACTGTCCACAGTTGTTAAATTTTTTCCTTTAAAAATTTTATTCGCAATACTAAACGCATCATCACCGCTTAAACGGATAATAGAGATAGCACCCTCACCCATTGCAGTAGAAATAGCTACGATTGTATCATTTAACATAAAAACACCTCCACGCCTCTAATTATTATATATTTTTTTCAATATGTTAGACACCGGCTTTAATAAAACGTCATTAAAACAAGCATATATTTTCATTTTTATATGATATTACATCATTTTTATTCACTTATCTATTTTTTCAAAAATAAAGACCTCTAGGTTAGAGGTCCATTTTTTATTTTTTTCTTGAATATTTAATCATGACATACCGATTTGGATCTGATCCAGCTGATACCGTCTCAATATTTCTCCAATTTGCTAATGTCTTGTGGATAATCCTACGTTCAAAAGCATTCATTGGATCTAATTTCGCATCTATTTTTGTATTAATTGTTTCTTTTGCTACTTTTTTAGCTATGAACTCTAGCTTTTTAGTTTGATTGGCTTTATATGAACCAATATCAACTAATACATTTAAATGTTCATTACTATATTGATTAATAACAGAACTTGTTAAAGTTTGAATTGCCTGAAGGGTTTTACCTTCTCGACCGATGATAATTGAATTATGATCGCTATTAATATTAAACGTAACTGTTTTTCTATTTTCAACGATTTCAACATCACCTGTTAAATTTAAATCTTTTAATAGTTGAAGAATATATTTTTTACCTTCTTCAATTGGATTTAAATTTAATGTTACTTCAGCTTTAACTCGTGCACCAAGGCCGAAAATTCCTTTTTTCTCTTCTAGTACCTTAATAATCAATTGTTGTTTGTCGTGATGAAAATGATTTGTTGCGGCTGTGATAATGTCCTCCATTACCTTACCTTCAAAAATTTCTGATTTCATCTGTACCACTCTTTCTTTATGTATTAACTTAATTTAAGTCATGTACTTTTAGAATATTCGACCAACGTTTCAATTGATGTTAGATACAGAGTCCCGGAGTTTTTCAACAATGGTCGTTGCCTAATCATGATTATTATTTATTTTTTAACTCTTTTTTAATCACATCAGACTTACGTAATAAACTTTCAAGATTTTTAGTAAATGTGTCATGATCAAGATCAGCCACACCTTTTCTTGCAATAATAAAGTAATCATATGTTTCATTAATATTTTCTTTATTATTATTCATTACATTTCTTATATATCGTTTAACTTTATTTCGTGTCACAGCATTTCCAATTTTTTTACCAACAGAAATAGCTACTCGAAAATTTTTATTTTCTACTTTTTGAATTTTATAGACAATAAAATAAGGAGTCGATTTTGATCGTCCTTTTCTCATTATATGTTCTATTTCTTTACTTTTCTTTACTCTATAACGCTTTTGCATGTTCTCACCTGCTTTATTACGGCCATTTAGCTATTTTTATCTAGTAAAAAGACCACTGTAAAGTAGTGGTCTTATGCGCTTAACACTTTTCTTCCTTTTTTACGACGACGCGCTAAAACATTGCGTCCTCCTGGTGTAGCCATACGAGCACGGAAACCATGTGTTTTACTACGTTTACGTTTGTTAGGTTGCCAAGTACGTTTCATCTATAACACCTCCTAGGAGTTTTATACAATAGCATAGTTCAATATTATAGTTAATAAGTTGTCTAAAGTCAATCATTTATTTTCTGAGAGCAACATTTTTTTATACTGAGGATATGTTTATAACTATAATGTGGAAATGTTGATAACTATTATATCTGACTATTTAAAAATAACTCCTCAACAATATTATTCACATTTAACAGGTCTGTATATACTCTACTCTGTGAATAATGGGGATAAATCTTAAAACAATTGATATTACGACATTTAAAGTTTGTAGTTATCCACCGAAATTTGTCGAAAACTAGCGAACTATATCGACTGTCCACATGAGTGTGTACAACTTTATGTGGAATTTTTTCGAATTGTGGACTATTTTAAATATTAAGTTATATTTTGTTATGTTATAATTAAATTAGAAGAAATTTTAGGGTGAGGTGTACATGGTGGAAAAATATCAACGCATATGGGATGATGCTATTAATCGATTAAAATCTAATATTTCTCAACAATCATTTGATATGTTCTTTAGCACCCCTAAAAAAGTATATAAGGTTAAAAATAATAAAATTTATGTGATTGTTCAAAATAATCACGAACAATTTATGTTAGATAAATTTTATTTAAAAGAACTTATTGAAATGATTGCTGAGGTCTCAGGATTTAATTATGATGTAAAATTCATCACAAATGATTATGTTAAAAATGATTTAGCCTTTGATTTGACTAAACCAGACCCTAATCTCCCAAAATATTATAGAGGCAATTTAAATACTACATATACATTTGATCGCTTTGTTGCAGGTAAAAGTAATCGTTTAGCCTATATGATTGCACTGCAAGTTGCAGAACGTCCTGGGGAAGTAGCTAACCCATTATATATTTTTGGTGGAGTAGGGCTTGGAAAGACGCATTTAATGCAAGCCATAGGGAATTTTATATTAGATGATAACCCGTCTTCAAAGATTTTATATTGCACATCTGAGAAGTTTATCGATGACTATCGTCATGCAACACTCGATAATAATTTTGAAGCATTTAAAGATAAATATCGAAATATCGATGTATTATTAATTGATGATATTCAATTTTTATCAAAAAAAGAACAAACGCAAACAGAATTTTTCAACACATTTAATGAGCTTTATAATAATAATAAACAAATTGTTATCACATCAGATAGACCAGCTGCTGAATTAAAAGATATTATGGATCGTTTAACATCTCGCTTTGAGTGGGGACTTCAAGCAGATATTCAAATACCTGATACACAAACACGTATTGAAATTATGAAAAAGAAATTAGCTGGTGAAAATATAAATCTAGATGAGTTCCCTGAAGAAGTATTAGAATTTATTGCAAGTAAATTTAATAGTAATGTTAGAACGCTAGAAGGGGCCCTGAAACGACTAATATTTTATGCAACAATCAATAATTCAGACTTCACCATTGAATTAGCGAATGAAGCTCTACGTGATTTATATCGAACTGAGCAAAAAAATTCAAAAATTGATGTAAATAATATTATTAAAGAAGTTGGATCATACTACGATGTATCTGTTTCTGACATCCTTTCTAAAAAAAGAAAAAAGAACATCGCATTTGCTAGACAAGTTGCAATGTTCTTAACACGAGAATTAACTGGAAGTTCATTTCCTAAGATAGGGGACGCATTTAGTGGGCGTGATCATACAACTATCATGCATGGATGCGAAAAAATAGAAAAAGAGAAAAAAGAAAACCCTGAAGTTAAAGCAGCAATCGACCAAATCAAACAAAATCTCTCATAAAGTTATAAACAGCCCTATGGATAACAATTAGTAGTTATCCATAGGTTATACACAGTTTATGCACAACTAGAAACATTGATATGACGACGTTTTTAGACAATATCCCCTATATCCACAAAGCTTATTACTAATACTATTATTAAAATATATAATATATAACTATATAGGAGTGATCGCATTGAAAATTAAAGTAGACCGCCAGTTGTTATTAACGCAACTATCGTATATTAGTAAAGCATTACCTAATAAGACCCCATTACCTGTATTAACAGGAATTAAATTTGTTGTTACAGAAGAAGGATTATATTTAACAACAAGTGATTCAGATATTACAATTAATACATTTTTACCTTTAGAAGTTAATGATACACAAGTTATAAAAATAGATTCAATTGGATCAATTATTATCCCAGGAAAATACTTTATTGAAATCATTAAAAAATTAAATGGTGAAAATATTGAAATTAGTACATTCGAAGGAAATTATATAACAATTAAATGTGGACGAAGTGAATACACATTAAATGGATTTGATGTTAATCAGTATCCTAATATTGAATTATTAAAAACAGGTGAACCATTACACATTGACAAACAGTTATTAAAAACAATTATTAGACAAACAGTTTTCTCAACAGCTACAGGAGAAAATCGCCCAGTCTTAACAGGAGTTAATTTACGTTATGAAAATAATGAATTAATGTGTGTGGCAACGGATAGTTTCCGTTTATCTAAAAAAATCATCACATTAAATAAATTACACACACCATTTAATATTGTTGTTCCAGGTAGAAGTTTAACTGAATTATCTAAAGTATTAGATGATGCAAGTAATGCTATTGATATGTATATTTCAAATAATCAAATTTTATTCCAAATTGGAAATCTTTCTTTCCAATCTCGTTTATTAGATGGTGTTTATCCAGAAACACGCGAATTTGTTCCAACATCATTTGGAATTGAACTTAAAGCAGATTATCATGAATTATTAGATGCATTTGATCGTGCAGCTTTAATTGCTCGTGACCAAGTTTCAAATGTAGTTAAATTAAATATCTTACCAAATGAAAATAAATTATTAATTACAGCTCAATCACCAGAAGTCGGAAAAGTTGAAGAAGAAGTTAATATTGAGATGATCTCAGGTGGGGAATTACGTATTGCATGTAGTGCGGTATTTATTATAGATGCTTTAAAAGCAATTAATAATACAAATCTTATTTTAAGTTTTAATGGAGATATGAGACCATTCGTATTAAAAGATCAATTTGATGAAACAACAATCCAATTGATTGTTCCTGTTAGAATGGAATAGGCTATCCACAATAATGAAAAAAGGTAACTAAGTTTTCTTAGTTACCTTTTTTGTTAATCTTTTTTTAATGCTTGTTTAAATTTAGTAAAGACTGAATCACCGGAGTAGTTTAAAACACCATTTTTATAGACATTAGCTCCGAAGAATAAAATAATAATCATAATAATTATATTTAAGGCAATTGATATTAAGATTCCATTTGTTGAAACGGTCATAGTTGCAATTCGCAACGGCATAATATACGGTGAGAAAAATGGAATAAAGGACATTACTTTAATAAATGGAGCTTCTGGAGAAGTCATTCCAAAAATTCCAATGTAGAATGAAATGAGACCAATAATCATAATAGGTGCGATTGCGATTTGATATTCTTCTACAGAACTAATAATTGAGCTCAGAATTAAAACACTTACTAGGTACATGAGGTATGCAACGATTGCGAAGATAACGAGATAAATAATTACTTTGGATTGCTGTTGTGAAAGCATTCCTGTGATATTTCCCACAACTTCTTGCGGTAAGTTTTTAATTAAGACTTGAATTGAAATGGTGAATAAGACCATAAATATGACAAGTTGGGTTAGTGCGTAGAGTGTATTATAAACAATTTTTCCGTAAAGTTGTTTGATAGGTGAGATGGACGTGATTATAATTTCCATGACACGAGATGTTTTTTCATACATGATTTCTTGACCCGCGTAAACTGAATACATGTAGGAAAACATAAAGATTAGTAAAATAGATACGTAGGCAATACCGATACTTCCAAGTGACTCCTCGGCGGTTTGAGCTGTTTCATCAAGTGCGACTAAGTCCATTTTAAATGTTTTTTGTAGAAGGTCGGTTTGTAAGGATGTAAGGTTAGCAGCTTCCATTGCAACTTTTGTGTTGTAAGAGGAAAGGATTTGTTCGCCAACGGAATAGATACTTGAATTACTAAAATCATTAGCAACGTATTTACCAAAGAGTAAATGATCGGGATCATATTTAATGACAAAATAGGATGTGATATCCCCATCTTTTATTTTTTGATTTAAGACGTCGGTGGATTCTTTACTTTCTACGACATTTAAATCGGGGAGTGCCGTGTTTAAATCTTTTTCAAACTGTGGATAGAGCGAATTAGTTTCGTCAATGATATAAACATTTTCAGAATAATCAAATGTTGTATTAACCCAACTAACAATACTTCCTAACTGACTAACTAAAATTCCTGAAATAATTAAAAAGATATTAAATCCAATAAATGTTTTACTTTTAATTTTTTTTAAATAGTTATAGAGCACATAGTTCCAAAATTTACTCTTCATAAGCAAGTCCTACCTTTTCAATGAAAATATCGTGAAGTGTTGGTTCACACACTAAAAATTTTTCAATTTTATGTTCTGGTTTTAAGGCGTTGAAGATAGAGGAAACTTGATCTTTATGTTCAATTTTAACTAAAAAATTATTTTCTTTGTAACTTGCTTCCGTCACATGGGGAATTGTTTTTAAGTAATCCACAGTTAGGTTTCCTTGGAGTTGAATGGTTCTAATGTTATAGCTTTTTTTAATTTCATTTAAATTTCCTTGGAGAACGGTTTTCCCTTTTTTAAGAATTGTTAATCGATCACATAACGTCTCAATGTGTTCCATGCGATGAGATGAGAAAATAATGATGTTACCAGAGTCTTTGAGAGCCAATATTTCATTTTTGATCATGTCTAAATTAATAGGATCAAGTCCTGAGAAGGGCTCATCTAGAATGATTAATTTTGGTTTGTGGATAACTGAAATAATGAATTGAATCTTTTGTTGATTCCCTTTTGATAGTTCTTTAATTTTTTTATTTTTATATTCTACGATATTAAATTTTTCAAGCCACTTATCGAGTTCAGTATCAATTTCTGACTCTTTCATTCCCTTTAGTAAAGCTAAGTAGGTGACTTGATCTTTAACAGTTAATTTTGGTAGTAGGGCACGTTCTTCTGGAAGATAGCCAATTAAATCAGTAACTGACTCGTCAATCTTTTGGTTATTCCAAGTAATTTCTCCAGCGCTTTGATTATAAAGACCTAAAATCATTCTAAAAGTTGTTGTTTTACCTGCACCATTTGCTCCGAGTAAGCCATAAATTTCCCCATTATTAAGGCTTAGATTTAATTCGGTGACAGCGTGAGTATCGTGGAACTTTTTATCCACATTTCTTAAAACTAACATGCTATCCCTCCCAAGAAATAAAATTTATTAATTAATGAGTTTAACCAATAAGTATATTTTGCCATTGATAGTAATATTTATCAATGAACTAAATTTATATGATTTTGTCGAATTGAAGCGGATAAAATGAACGAGGGTATAAAAAAGAAATTTAAGGGAATTTTATAGATTATGTATAGGTATTAAATTACTGGATTTTAATCGGTTATGTTAAATTTTGATAATCGTAAGTGATGGTAGGCTATATTTGTACTTTCATTTTTAGGTGTACAAATATAGGGTGAACTGTATACGTTGTTCTGCTATATTTCTTTGTTTTTACCAATTTATTTCGTTTGAAAATAAAAAGTATTAACTCCCAGAACTATATATTTAAGCAGTATAGTTTATTTTTATTGTTTATTGTCGATAATTAGAGGTAAAATAGGAAGAGTGTTTTTTTATAATTGAATTTATTGTTTACTGTAAGGAGTGAGCAGCATGATATATGATGTAATAGTAATTGGTGGAGGACATGCCGGAGTTGAGGCTGCTTTAGCACCAGCAAGAATGGGTTGCAAGACTTTAATGGTAACGGGTGATATTAATAGAATTGGGCATATGCCATGTAATCCTGCTATCGGGGGACCAGCTAAGGGGATCGTCGTTCGTGAAATTGATGCTCTTGGTGGAGAAATGGGTGCCAATACTGATAAGACACACATTCAAATGAGAATGTTAAATACAGGGAAAGGACCTGCTGTTCGCGCATTAAGAGCTCAAGCTGATAAAGTTGAGTATCCAAAAGAAATGCAGAAAACAGTTCTCAATCAAGAAAATTTAGATGTTTTAGAAACGATTGTTGAAAAGTTACTGGTTGAAGATAACGTAATCAAAGGAATTGAGTTATCAACAGGTGATCATATTTTTGGACAAACAGTGATTTTAACGACTGGGACTTACATGCACTCTAAAGTGATGATTGGTGATGAAGTGACGTTAAGTGGACCAGATGGTTCTAAAACTTCACTAGGGCTTTCTCAAAGCTTAAAAGAGCTTGGATTTGACTTATTTAGATTAAAAACAGGAACGCCACCCCGTATTGATTTAAATACGGTGGATTTTTCTAAGACTGAACCACAACCTGGGGATAACGTTATTAGAGCTTTTAGTTTTGATACAAAAGATCATTTACCGCTCGAGGATCAAGTTCCTTGTTATCTAACATATACGAACGAAGAGACACACCAGATTATCAATGAAAATATTCATCGTTCATCAATGTATTCAGGTGTTGTTGAAGGGGTTGGGCCACGTTATTGCCCGTCTATTGAAGATAAAATTGTTCGTTTTAGTGATAAACCTCGTCATCAAATTTTCTTAGAGCCAGAAAGTAAATCAATTCCTGAAATTTATGTTCAAGGTTTCTCAACAAGTTTACCAAGAGATGTTCAGGATGTTATGATTAGAACAATTCCGGGTCTTGAAAATTGTAAAATTAATACATATGCATATGCAATTGAGTACGATGCAATAAAACCAACTCAATTATGGCCAACGCTTGAAACTAAGCTTGTTAAGAACTTATATAGCGCGGGACAAATTAATGGAACGAGTGGATATGAGGAAGCAGCAGGGCAAGGAATCATGGCTGGAATTAATGCTGCACTTCGTGTTCAAGGGAAAGAACCGTTAATTTTAAAACGTAGCGAAGCATATATCGGAGTTTTAATTGATGATTTAGTAACTAAGGGAACTTTAGAACCATACCGTTTATTAACATCTCGTGCTGAATATCGTTTATTATTACGACACGATAATGCGGATTTACGTTTAAGAGACTACGGGTATCAAATTGGACTTGTGGATAATGAAAAATATAAGGCTTTCCAATTTAAAAAGGCTGAGATTGAAGCTGAAAAAGTAAGACTTTCTGAAATTAAGATTACACCGAAAGGAAATGTTAATGAATATTTAGAGAGTATTGGAACATCTCCACTTAAAGATGGAATTACTGCTTTAGAATTCTTAAAACGTCCTGAGATTACATATGAACATATCAATCATTTGATTTCTGAAAAGAATGAATCGATTTCAGCAGAAGCGATTGAGCAACTTGAAATCCAGATTAGATATGAAGGTTATATTACTAAAGCTCTTCAACAAGCTGAAAAGTTGCAAAAAGTTGAAGAAAAGAAAATTCCAGCTTACATTAATTACGATGATGTGCCTAATTTAGCGATTGAAGCTCGACAAAAATTAAAGTTAATCAATCCTTTAACAATTGGCCAAGCCTCACGTATTTCTGGAGTTAATCCAGCTGATATTTCAATTTTAATGGTTTATATCGAATCAGGAAAAAGTAATAAGTAAGTAAAAGTAGTTTTTAAAAACAAAAATAAGTTAAAGAGTTATTCGTTTGCGAATGACTCTTTAACTTTGAATGAATTAAAAAGAAGGAGTGAATGATTATGACACCAGAAGAGTTTTATTTAAAATTAAAAGAGTATGGCGTTGAATTAACTGATACTCAAAAGTGGCAATTAAATCGTTATTGGGAGTTAGTTGTTGAGTGGAATGAGAAAATGAATTTAACAGGAATTACAGAACAAAATGAAGTTTATTTAAAACACTTTTTTGATTCATTATTAGCATTTTTAATGTTTGACAAAATTGATGAATGTAA
This sequence comes from Turicibacter sp., assembly GCA_051646305.1. GTDB lineage: Bacteria > Bacillota_I > Bacilli_A > MOL361 > Turicibacteraceae > Turicibacter. The sequence goes on along the minus strand of JBOFCV010000093.1, from coordinate 15,928 downwards.
GTCAATGTGTGATGTTGGATCGGGGGCTGGATTCCCAGCTATTCCAGTTAAAATTGTTTATCCACATTTAAAAATGTCGTTAGTTGATTCTTTAGGGAAACGTGTTACATTTTTAAATCATGTGATTAGTGAGTTAGAGTTAAAAGATATTAAGGCTTATCATTCACGTGCTGAAGAATTTACATCTAAAAATCGTGAAACATTTGATATTGTTACGGCAAGAGCTGTAGCACGTTTAAATATTCTATCTGAATTATGTGTGCCGTTAGTGAAAATGAATGGATACTTTATTGCACTTAAGGGACAAACTGGAGAAGAAGAACTAACAGAATCAAAAGGTGCACTTCAAACACTAGGCGTTGAAATTGTTAAAATAAATAATATTGAACTACCTCATGAGGCTGGATCAAGAACTAATATTTATACAAAAAAATACAAAATAACGCCAAATAAGTATCCAAGAGCTTATGGTCAAATCAAAAATAAACCATTAAAATAAGTTAAATAATGATTGTTTCAAACATTAGTCTACAATTTATAGAAAATTTTCCAAAAATACGATATAATTTGAATATAAAATTATTATTCTTTATTTGTAGACATAAGGGGGACAATAGGGTGTTTAATATTTTTTCAAAAGATAATTCTGCCAATAATCACGCTAAAGATGAAGTCATAGAATTAGCCATTGTGAACATTGTTCCAAATAAATATCAACCACGAAATATTTTTAATGATGAGAAGATTGTTGAGTTGTCTGAATCAATTAAAGAACATGGTGTTATACAACCAATCGTAGTAAGGAAAAATAATGATATCTATGAGATTATTGCAGGTGAACGTCGATATCGTGCTTCTAAATTACTAGGAGTAAAAACAATTCCTGCAATTATTCGTAATTATGATGATAAAAAATCAGCATCTATTGCGATTGTTGAAAATATTCAACGAGAAGACTTAACTGCAATTGAAGAGGCTTTGGCTTATAAGCAATTAATTGATCTACATGGTATTACGCAAGCAACACTTGCCAAGCAAATGGGAAAATCTCAATCAACAGTTGCGAATAAAATTAGGTTGTTAAATTTAACAGATAAAGTTCAACAAGCAGTTCTTGAGCGAACAATTACAGAACGCCATGCAAGAGCTTTACTGTTAGTAAAAGATGAACAACAACAAATTTTATTGTTAGAAAAAATTATTGAAAGTGGTTTAAATGTTTCTGAAACAGAATTACTGATTGAAGAGACATTAAATCCAAAACCTAAAGTATCAAAACCGAAAACCATTGGACGAATTCCTAGAGATTTTAGAATTGCTATGAATACATTTAAACAAGCGGTTATGATGGTTGAAAAAACAGGAATGAAAGTTAATCAAGAAGTAGAAGAGTTAGAAGATCAATATGTGATCAAGATTACGCTTCCTAAAAAATAAATGAAATATAAAAAGGCAGTTAGATCTATTAACTGCCTTTTTATATTTCATAGTTTTATAAAAGTAGTAAATAATAAAACGTATTGTGTAAAAATAGATTATCAGGGTGATAAAAATTTATTAGATAAATTAAATTTATTTTTCATAACATATCATTTCGTGGTAAAATATTAACAAGTATGACTTTAGGAGGGTTAATATGGGGAAAATTATCGCTGTAACGAACCAAAAAGGTGGAGTAGGAAAAACAACATCTAGTATTAACTTATCAGCTTCCTTAGCTTACTTGGGTTATAAGGTATTAATTGTTGATATGGATCCCCAAGCTAACGCCTCTACTGGTATCGGGGTTTACAAAGGTGATGCTGAATTAACAGTATTTGATTTATTAGTAGATGATTTACCTACGAACCAAGTAATCTTAAAAACAAATGAAAATAATTTATTTTTAATTCCGTCTTCACAAGAATTGGCAGGTTTTGAATCGCTAATTGTTATGGAGAAAGAACGTGAATTTAAACTTTTACCAAAGCTTCAAGAGGTAAAAGATTATTTTGATTATATTATTATTGATTGTCCACCATCTTTAGGGCTGTTAACAATCAATGCATTAGCGGCTGCTGATTCTACATTAATACCAGTTCAATGTGAGTATTATGCACTAGAAGGATTAACACAATTATTAAATACAATAAGAATTGTTCAAAGACGTTTGAATAGAAGGTTAGCTATAGAAGGGGTCTTATTAACAATGCTTGATCGAAGAACTCGTTTAGGTCTAGATGTTATTAATGAGGTTAAACTTTATTTTAAAGAGAAGGTATTTAATACGATTATTCCGCGTTTAGTTCGTTTAAGTGAAGCACCTTCATTTGGGAAGTCTATCATTGCTTATGATGAAAAGTCGTCAGCTGCCCAATTTTATATTGACTTAGCTAAAGAGGTGGTTAAAAACAATGTCGAATAACAGATTAGGAAGAGGATTAGGAGCTTTATTTCAAGAACATGATATTGAGAGTATCGAGGCATTTGAACAAATTAAAGAGGGAGAAATTGTTCAACAGTTGTCTGTTTTAGAATTAAGACCAAACCCATATCAACCACGTAAGTATTTTGATGAAGGAAAAATAACTGAGTTAGCTCAATCAGTTAAGGAACATGGTGTATTTCAACCAATTATTGTTAAAAAAGATATTAAAGGATATATTATTATTGCGGGAGAGCGTCGTTTTAGAGCTGCTATAAAAGCAGGTTTAACTAAAATTCCAGCAATCGTTCGTGAATTTAATGATCATTTAATGATGGAGTATGCTTTAATTGAAAATTTACAACGCGAAGATTTAACAGCTATTGAAGAAGCTGAAGCATATAAAATGTTAATGCAAAAACTTGATTTAACTCAAGAAAAATTAGCAGAAAGAATTGGTAAGAGTCGTGCTTATATTGCGAATACAATGCGCTTACTACAATTACCACGTTCTGTTCAAGATGAGATTGAAAAAAATATTATCTCAGTTGGACACGCTAAAGTTTTAGCAGGATTAAAAGATAAAGAAGCTATTTTAAAATATAGTGAAATTATTAAAGAAGAACAGATTTCTGTTCGTGAATTGGAAGAATTAATTAAGCAAATTCCAAATCAAAAAGATGAGAAAATCGTAAAAAAACAACAAGTTAACCCACATTTACAGTCTGTTGAGTCTAATCTTAAAACCTATTTTGGAACTAAGGTAAGACTAAAAGAAAAAGCTGGTAAAGGTCAAATTATTATTGATTATTTAACAATAGATGATTTAAATCGTTTATTAGAAATGATGGGATTAGAATAGTAGATTGGAACGGTAATTTTGGATAAAATAATGAATCTTTTTCAAAATGAAGAAATTAATAAAGTTTTATGGACTGTTGCACTAGATATTGGTGCTAGTATACTAATTGTAATTGTATTTTCAATCGTAAGAAGTGTTGGAGCAAAATTAATAAAAAAAGCATTCAATTTAAATATAGATAAAATTCAACGTGTAACAGGTGGAACACAACGACGTAAAAGTACGTTAGAGGGATTGTGTTTAAATACTTGGAAATACGCACTTAACATTATGATACTACTTGCTATATTAGCTGTATTTATAGATACAAAAACTATTATAGCTAGTTCAGCAGCAATTGGAGTTGTTGTTGGTTTTGCTGCTAAGAGTACGTTAAATGATCTTATGATGGGATTTTTCATTGTGTTTGAGGATTTATTCTCAGTGGGAGATTTTATTGAATTAAACGGTGTTTCGGGTACTGTCTTAGAGGTAGGATTGCGTGTAACTAAATTACGAGTTTTATCTGGAGAAACAGTCATTATCCCAAATGGTAGTGTAGGACAGTTAAATAATTTTGCAGTTTCAAATGGTAATGTTGTTTTAGATGTGAGTGTGGCATATGAAGCTGATTTAGAGAAGGCAATTAAGGTATTAGAAGATTTAGCTAGTGAAGCTAAAGATAAATATCCACAGATGGTTGCATTACCTGAAGTTTTAGGTGTTCAAAAATTAGGTTCATCAGATGTAGTTATTAGACTTGTGGTAGAAGTTGAACCGCTGCAACAGTGGCATATTAAACGTGAGTTAAACAAAATGATTAAATTAAGATTCGATGAAGAAGGAATTGAAATTCCATTCCCACGAATGGTAGTTTATCAACAAAATTAAGGATGTGATTATGTGAATACTGTTATCTTTAATCTGAATGATATTGTTGAAATGAAAAAACAACATCCATGTGGAACAAATAGATGGGAAGTCGTTAGATTAGGTGCTGATATTAAAATTAAGTGTTGTCATTGCGAACGTACAATCTTAATGCCACGTCCTGAATTCAAAAAGAAAATTAAAAAGATTTTGGAATCGAAGAGTGAAAAATAATTCCTATTTTTACGTAGTATAAAATGTGAAAATAGGGAAAAAAAGTATTAAAATGTAGATAAAAAAAACTTCTGAAAATAAATATAAAAACGCGTTGAAAACATTGATTTCAACGCGTTTTTATTTGTTAATCTTATGTAAAAAATATGTAAAATATGCTATAATATATATAGAAAGAAAAAGGTGATCATATGAAAACTGAGGTTTGTATCAACACAGAATTTATTACACTTGGACAACTTTTAAAGTTCGAAAATTTAATCGAAAGTGGAGGGAGCGTAAAGTTCTTTCTTGAAGAAGTTCCAGTCTATATTAATGGTGAACAAGATAATCGTCGTGGGAAAAAACTTTATCCTGGAGACGTTGTCCGAATTAAAGAATTTGGAGAATTCATCATTAAAGCAGAGTAAAGGTAGGATAACTTTTGTTTATAAATAAGCTATCACTCAAACAATTTAGAAATTACGAAAGTGCGTGCGTACAATTCAATAAAAATATTAACATTATTATAGGAAATAACGCACAAGGTAAAACGAGTCTAATTGAATCCATATACGTGTTATCTACGACTAAGTCACACAGAACGAGCAAGGATAGTCAGCTTATCTTATTTGACCAAGAATTTGCCCGTATTCAAGCTGATGTGTCTCGGGAGTATGATGATTTTGATTTGTCCCTAATCTTGTCTAAGAAGGGGAAAAAGGCCATATATAATGGTGTTGATCAAAAAAAGTTAAGTGACTATGTTGGAAAATTGGTTGTTGTTATGTTTGCTCCAGAAGATTTATCTTTAGTAAAAGGTGGTCCTCAATATAGACGCCGATTTATCGATATGGAGATTGGACAGTTGTCCCCAAGTTACTTATTCCATTTAGGCCAATATTCAAAATTGTTAAAACAAAGAAATGAGTTGTTAAAACAATTGAGGTTTAATAGAAAAGATGAGTTATTACTTGAAATAATGACTGAACAAATGGTCCCTCATGTTGTGTTTGTTTTAAAGGAAAGATTATTGTTTATTGAAAAGCTTCAATTCTTTGCACAGAAAGTTCATTCAGAAATTTCTAATCAATTAGAAATGATTACGCTTGAGTATACAAATTCATTTAAAAATACTGAATTAGTAGAAGAAGCTATTTTACAAAAATATAGAGATTATTATGATCAGGATATTTCACAAGGCTCTACGGGGCATGGTCCACATCGAGACGATTTTAGTGTTTCAATTAATGGGGTAAATACTCATCAATTTGGATCACAAGGCCAGCAACGTACAGCCTCTTTATCTATGAAGTTAGCTGAAATTGAGTTGATTCATTCGGTAATTAATGAATATCCTATCTTGTTGTTAGACGATGTTTTAAGTGAATTAGATGATAATCGTCAAACACAATTGTTAAATACAATTAAAAATAAAGTTCAAACATTTATTACAACAACTAATATTGATGGTGTTGATGATAATGTACTCGAACTAGCAGATATTTTTATGATTGAAAATGCTGAAATTAGGATAGGTGATAAGTATGACTCATGAAATGGAGACACAGTACGATTCAAGTAATATTCAAGTACTTGAAGGTCTTGAAGCGGTTCGTAAACGTCCAGGGATGTATATTGGTTCAACTAGTGGAAGAGGTTTACATCACTTAGTATGGGAAATTGTAGATAACTCAGTGGATGAGGCTTTAGCTGGTTATTGTAATGAAATTAATATTATTATTACTGAAAATAATGAAATTATTGTTAAGGATAATGGACGTGGAATGCCCGTTGATATCCATGAAAAAACAGGAAAATCAACTGTTGAAACAATCTTTACTGTCTTACATGCCGGAGGGAAATTCGGTGGTGGTGGATATAAAGTATCAGGTGGTCTACATGGTGTAGGGGCGTCTGTTGTTAATGCGTTATCTGACCTATTAGAAGTAACAGTAAATCGTAATGGGATTAAATACTTCCAATCATTCCAAAAAGGTGATCCAATGTGTGAACTGCATGAAATTGGGACAACTGAAATTAATGGGACAGAAGTTAAATTTAGACCAGATGCAACTATTTTTACTGAAACAACAGTATTTGAATATGATATTCTAAGAAATCGTATTCGCGAGTTAGCATTCTTAAATAAAGGGTTAACAATTACGTTAGAAGATTTACGTCCTGAAAAACCTCAATCTCATTCATTCTTCTATGAAGGTGGAATTGCGGAGTATGTTAAATTTTTAAATAAAAATAAAGAAGTTATTCATGAAGATGTTATTTATGTTGAAGGTGAACGTGACGGAATAAGTGTTGAAATTGCTATGCAATATAACACGGGTGTTGCAGGGAATATTTATTCATTTGCTAATAACATTAATACACATGAAGGTGGAACTCATGAAGCTGGATTTAGAGCTGCATTAACTCGTATCATTAATAGCTACGCTAAAAAGCATAACTTACTAAAAGGTGATGATGCTTTAATTGGTGAGGATATTCGTGAAGGGTTAACAGCTGTTATTTCAGCAAAGCATCCGGATCCACAGTTTGAGGGACAAACAAAAACTAAATTAGGTAACAGCGAAGTGCGAAAAATCGCAGATAATGTCTTTACAGAAGGTTTTGAGCGATTTTTAATGGAAAACCCTGCTGCAACTCGTTTAATCCTTGATAAGTCTTTAGTTGCTGCTAGAGCGCGTATGGCTGCAAAGCGTGCACGTGAAATGGTGCGTCGTAAGTCACCGCTTGAATCATTAGGATTCAAAAGTAAATTAGCTGACTGTCAATCAAGAGATCCTAAAATCTCTGAAGTATATATAGTCGAAGGGGACTCTGCCGGAGGGTCAGCAAAACAAGGTCGCGATAATAAAACTCAAGCGATTTTACCTCTGCGCGGGAAAGTTTTGAATGTTGAAAAAGCACGTATTGATAAAGTCTATGCTAACAATGAGATTAAAAGTATGATCCATGCGATTGGTACAGGTGTTGGCGATGAATTTGATATCGAAAAAGCACGTTATCATAAAGTTGTTATCATGACCGATGCCGATGTCGATGGAGCACATATTAGAACATTGTTATTAACATTCTTATATCGTTATATGAGACCATTAATTGAACATGGTTACGTTTATATAGCTCAACCCCCTCTATTCAAATTAACTCAAGGGAAAAGAATTCAATATGCTTATTCTGAGGTTGAATTAGAACAAATGATGGCACTACTTGCTCCGACACCGAGACCTAATGTTCAACGTTATAAAGGGCTTGGAGAGATGAATCCCGATCAGTTATGGGAAACAACAATGGATCCAGAAGTTCGAATTTTATTACAAGTAACACTCGAAGATGCTGTAGAAGCAGATGAAATTTTTGATATTTTAATGGGTGATCGAGTAGAACCAAGACGAGAATTTATAGATGCTAATGCTAAATATGTAAGCAATCTTGATATTTAAGTTCAAAAATCATCTATAAGGAGGAACATAAATGGCTTCTTTTGACCAAGTCAAACCTATAAACATCTCAAGAGAGATGAAAAACTCATTCATTGATTATGCAATGAGTGTAATTGTATCGCGTGCCCTTCCAGATGTTCGTGATGGTTTAAAGCCAGTTCATAGACGTATTTTATATTCATTAAATGATTTAGGAATGCACAGTGATAAACCGTATAAAAAGTCTGCCCGTATCGTCGGGGACGTTATAGCTAAGTACCATCCACATGGTGATTCATCAGTTTATGATGCGATGGTTAGGATGGCACAAGATTTTAGTTTCCGATATCCATTAGTAGATGGACACGGAAACTTTGGTTCAATTGATGGTGATGGCGCGGCAGCAATGCGTTATACAGAGGCGAGAATGTCAAAACTTGCAATGGAAATGATGAAGGATATTCATAAAAATACGATTGATTTCCGTCCAAACTTTGATGGTGAAGAAGTAGAGCCAGTTGTTTTACCAGCACGATTCCCAAATCTTTTAGTAAATGGTACAACAGGAATCGCGGTAGGGATGGCAACAAACATACCTCCACATAACTTAGTTGAAGTTATTGATGCATGTTTAGCCTACATGGAAAACCCAGAAATTGATGTATTAGGGTTAATGGAGTTCGTTAAAGGGCCTGATTTACCTACAGGAGCGTCAATTTTAGGAACTAAAGGGATTCGTTCTGCGTATGAAACAGGGAATGGATCAATCATGATGCGATCAAAATGTGAAATTTTAGAAGGTAGTGGAGGAAAATTCTCTATCTTAGTTACCGAGATTCCATATCAAGTCAATCGTGAGCGTTTAATTGAAAAAATTGCTGAACTCGTTAAAGAGAAGAAAATAGATGGTATTACTGACTTACGAAATGAGTCAAACTACGAAGGTACACGCATTGTTATTGAATTACGAAAAGATGTTAATCCACAGGTTATGTTAAATAACTTATATAAATTAACGCAATTACAAGTTTCTTTCGGAATTAACATGCTTGCCCTTGTGGATGGAGAACCTAAAGTATTAACTTTAAAACAAATTATTACGGAATACATTAAACATCAAGTTGAAGTGACAGTACGCCGTACACGTTTCGATTTAAATAAAGCTGAAGAACGTGCTCATTTATTAGAAGGATTTAGAATTGCACTTGATCATATTGATCAAATTATTGCAACTATCCGTTCATCTGCAAATGATGATATTGCATTTAAAGCTTTAATGGAAACATTCTCGTTCTCTGAACGTCAAGCAAAAGCAATTCTTGAAATGAGGTTACGTCGATTAACAGGTTTAGAACGTGACAAAATAGAAGATGAATATCAAAATTTAATTCTATTAATTACTGATTTAAAAGAAATTTTAGCTAGTGAAGCTCGCGTTTATGAAATTATTAAAACTGAGTTAACAGAAGTTAAATTAAAACATGGTGATGTGCGTAAAACTGAAATTGTTCGTGGTTCTGATTTTGATATTGAAGATGAAGATCTAATTCCTGAAGAACAAGTTATTATCACATTAACTAATAATGGATATATTAAACGTCAACCAATCTCTACTTACCGTTCTCAAAATAGAGGTGGTCGTGGTATCCAAGCAATGGGAACTCATGATGATGATTATGTAAAAGAAATTATTTCGACTTCTACACATGATTATTTACTATTCTTTACAAATAAAGGAAAAGTATATAAGAAAAAAGGTTATACAATCCCTGAATATGGAAGAACAGCAAAAGGATTACCAATTGTAAATATCATAGAAATTGCACAGGATGAATATATTAATGCAATTATTCCAGTAAGTACATTCAATGATGAAGAATTCTTATTCTTCGGTACGAGATTTGGAGTTGTTAAACGTACACCATTATCTGCATTTGGTAACATTAGAACAAGCGGTATTATTGCACTTTCTCTAAGAGAAGAAGATGAGCTTATCGGTGTTGTAAAAACTAGTGGTTCAGATGATATGGTTATCGCATCTAGTGGTGGGAAACTTGTATGGTTTGATGAAAATCAAGTTCGTTCAATGGGACGTTCAGCAGCCGGAGTTCGCGGAATCTATTTAGATGAAGGTGAATTAGCGATTGGTATGGAAATGGTTACGATGGAACAAGAAATTTTAATCGTTTCTGAAAATGGATTTGGTAAACGTACTCCAATTGAAGAATATAGAAAAACGAGTCGTGGTGGTAAAGGTGTAAAAACTGTTAATATTACTGAAAAGAATGGTACTTTAGTAGGTATGAAAGCTGTTAATGGCGATGAAGACTTATTAATTGTTACGAATAAAGGTATTATTATCAGAACACCAATTGGTCAAGTTTCGAAAACAGGTCGCGCTACTCAAGGTGTAACACTAATGAGATTAGGTGGCGATCAACGAGTTTCTAGTATCGCAGTCGTTGAGCATGAGGAAGAAATTATTGAAGATGAAATCAATGAAGTAATGACAACAGATGCAACTGAAGTAGTGACCGAAGTTGTGGTTGAAGAAGTTACAGAATAACGCTAAAATTTCAGTTAATTTTTATAAGATAAATTTAGTTTATAAATTCATGCATACTCTTCAAATATTGAAATATACTAATATTGACAAATATTTATGTTAATGATATATTACAAATAAATAATAAAGCGTTGATTAGGATTAGTACTTATCACTTAATATTACAGAGAGTCAGTGGTTGGTGTGAACTGATATATTAAGGATTGGGAATCAACCTATGAGCAGAGTAATGAACGTTATCTAACTAGTATTTACTCTCGGTTTAACCGTTATCTTTGAAAGTGGTATTACAAATTGTTCCATGTGGAACAATTTGTGAACAACTAGGGTGGCAACGCGGGTAACTCTCGTCCCTAATTTTTAGGGACGGGAGTTTTTTATTGTTTTTTAGACAAAAATACCAAAAAAGTAGATATAATAGGAGGATAATAACATGTTAGATTTAAAACAAGTTAGAGAAAACTTACAAGATACTATTAATAAATTAGAAACTAGAGGTGGAGATTTTAGTTACTTAAATAGAATTGCTGAACTAGATGAAAAACGTAAAGAAATTATTCTTGAAGTTGAAACATTAAAATCAAATAGAAATGAAGTTTCTAAATTAATTGGTCAATATAAAAGAGATAAAAAAGATACAACTGAATTACTTAACCAAATGAATGGTGTTGGTGAAACTGTTAAAACCCTTGATGAACAATTAAGAGTAATAGATGAAGAAATCAAAAATATCTTATTATCTACTCCAAATGTTCCATGTGGAACAATTACAGTAGGTAAAGATGAAAATGATAACTTAGAAATACGTAAATATGGTCAACCAACAAACTTCGATTTCGAACCAAAACCTCACTGGGACTTAGTAACTGAGTTAGGAATTATCGATTTTGAACGCGCTGGGAAAATTACCGGAAGCCGTTTCTCTGTATATAAAGGGTTAGGAGCTCGTTTGGAACGTGCTTTAATTAGCTTTATGTTAGATTTACACACTGAAGAGCATGGATATACTGAAATCTTACCACCATTTATGGTTAATCGTGCAAGTATGACTGGAACAGGACAGTTACCTAAATTTGAAGATGATGCATTTAAAATTGCGGATACTGATTATTTCTTAATTCCAACTGCTGAAGTACCAGTAACTAACTTACACCGTGATGAAATGATGACAGGTGAAGAATTACCTATTAAATATACTGCATATAGTGCATGTTTCAGAGCTGAAGCAGGATCTGCAGGACGTGATACTCGAGGAATCATTCGCCAACATCAATTTAATAAAGTTGAATTAGTTAAATTTGTTGTTCCCGAAGATTCTTACGCTGAATTAGAAGCTTTAACGGCTAATGCTGAAAAAGTATTACAATTATTAGAGTTACCATACCGTGTTATTGAATTATGTACTGGAGATATTGGTTTTTCTGCTGCTAAAACATATGACATCGAAGTATGGTTACCTTCTTACAATGAGTATAAAGAAATTTCTTCATGTAGTAACTTTGAAGATTTCCAAGCTAGACGTGCTAATATTAAATTCAAACGTGATGCAAAAGCAAAACCTGAATTTGTTCACACGTTAAATGGTTCTGGATTAGCAATTGGACGTACTGTAGCTGCTATTATCGAAAATTATCAACAAGCTGATGGAAGTGTTATAATTCCTACAGTATTACAACCATACATGGGGAACCGTACAATTATTAAGTAAATACTTTAATAGAACAAACAAAAAGGCTAACTAGAGTCCTAGTTAGCCTTTTTTTGTTCTATTAAATGATAATATCTTAGATTTAATGAAGCAAGGTGAGGTGATGTTTTTTTAAAGTTTGATTGATAATATTCACTTAGGTAGTAAGACCAATACACTAAGGTGTTATCAAAGGATTGAATAAATCAGATATATACTTACGCTAATAGATAAAAATTATTTAATTTTGAATAGATAGATTTAAATATAGTATAAATGTGTTGAATTATGATCTCTACTCTAGTATTTAATAGAAAATAGAAGTTCTTTATTATTGAAAGATGGTTGATGAATGAATAAATAGTCAGTTATATCCACAGTTTTATTTTTAAGATAAAGGAATACCTATTGGGATTCTACAAGTAGAGTGTTTTATTGATAAAATATATAGCAATCTATTGTTAGAGAAAATGATAGTAATAAATAGTGGAATAGGTGACTATATTTATATGATAGTGAACCTGCAAAGGATAGGTGTTTTTTCTCTCTGTTAGAAGTATGTTTTGTTTGATGGTAATCGTGTGTCAGTGGGGAAAATTCTAAAATGATGAAGAAATTTGAGTTTTTTTTGGGAAATGCGATTTTATTTCAGCTTGTAAGTGGTATAAGGTGAGTAAGGGAATAGTTTATTCGTCATTTTATAGGTTGTAGATAATGGTTGATATCAGATAGGTTTTTATGATTGAAACAGTATTTTCTACTAGTTGATTGTGAGTGGTTACACGCTATCGCTTCATGGCTGAGTATTATAGATATTATTGATTTATTGATACGAACTGTTTTGACAGTACTTGGATATTAAAGTAAAATATTAGTATATTATACCAAACGTAAAGTTGAGAGTGATGGAATGAAAAAATGGATAGTCAGGGCATGTTTGGTTGGAATGGTAGTATTTCCAATGGTTAAAATTTATGCAATCGGGGCGGGGCAAATTATTCAACGTGTATATATTGATGATCAGATGGTTGGTGTTCTAAGTGATACATCAATTTATGAAAAATATCGTGAAGAGAAAATTGAAAAGTATTTGAATGAGTATAATGAAGAAGATATTATTATCCCAGATAATATCAGAATTGAAGAGGAAATAACATATATTCCATATGAGAAGCGTGATGATGAAATTATCAAGTATATTGATGATACATTAAAGTTTAAAACAAAAGGTTATTATGTGAAGATTGGGAACTCTAGTATGTGTGTTAAAGAGGTTGCACATGTTGAAAAAGAGATAGAATCTTTAATAAAGGTTTATGTGACTGAAAAGGAATTAGAAGTAGTAAAGGATCAATCTAAACCGATAGAACCTTTGGTAAATGAGGGATCACAGGTTATTGGAATTAAATTTGAACCTAAAATTGAATACGTTAATACGATTTGTAATATTGATGATATCGCTAAAAATGAGGAAATTGGAAATCTAATTTTAACAGGGTACAAAGAGCCTACGAAAGTGAAATCTTTATCGCAATCTGAGAGTATTGAAGACTTATCTGCGAGAAATTCGATGAAGTACAGTGATTTCAAATTATTGAACTATCGTGTTTTGGGTAATCAGAGGATTCCTTATGTTGGCCAAGCGTTCAATGTGAGTGAAATGAATCAAGATATCCAAATAAAAGTGGAAAAAGAGACAGTTAAGGAAGAGATTATTGCGTATACGACAGAAACGATTGAAGATCCGACATTGCCTGTTGGGGAGATTTTTGAGAAACAGGAAGGTTATGATGGCGTTAAGTTGACTTCATATAAGCAAGTTTATGTGAATGGTGAATTACGTCAAGAGGAGAGAATTTCTGAACGTGTTGTAAATGAAGCGCAAAATCGTATTGTTGTTAAGGGATCGAAGGTGATTCCTAGCAGGGGGACGAAGGATTGGCAGTGGCCGACGACTCGTTACTCGATTAGTTGTGCTTATTTATGTTATAGTGGGCATTATGCACTTGATATTTCGGCATCGGTTGGACAACCTATATTTGCTGCAGATAATGGAATTGTTGTTAAAGCTGGTTGGGATGGCGCTTATGGTTATAGTGTGTTTATTAATCATAATAATGGATACTATACACGCTATGCGCATATGAGTAGTGTATCGGTTAAATCTGGTCAAGTTGTTGCCGGTGGTCAGTCGATTGGAAAGGCTGGAAATACTGGAAATAGTACCGGACCGCATCTACACTTTGAGATAAGGACGAATACCGGTAGTCAGCCAAGTTATGCACCGAATCCAATGAGTTTCTACTAATAGACAAAAGGGCACCTCAAAAGGAGGGCCCTTTTGTTGTAGACAGGCGAAATGGGTGGCAAGATGGCGTTAAACGTGATAAAATGTAACCTTGATATCTAATTTTATTTGGTGAAATATTAAGACTATTTAAGCAGTCATTCTAACTGTTGATAATTATAAAAATAACGTAATCTTTTAGAAAATAGGTGATAGTATGAAGGTGTGTGTGTTATCGAGTGGGAGTATCGGAAACGCAACGATTATTGAAACAGCGGAGTCAGCCATTTTAATAGATAATGGGCTATCATTAAAAAAATTACAAGAGTTAATGAAGAAAGCCGGTTTTGATGAAAGTAAGATCAAGCATATATTAATTACTCATGAGCATGGGGATCATGTTAAGGGTGTGGGTGTTTGTGCTAGAAAATTGAAATTAAATATATGTGCGACCGCTAAAACGATTGATGAAATGATTAGAAAGAATCTAATTAAAGAGGGCGTAGAGGCGACAACTGTGGTGGAAAAGGATACTTCTTTTATTTTAGATGAGTTAGAAGTCACACCATTTCGAATTTCCCATGATGCTGTGGACCCTGTTGGATATATCATCAGAAAAAACGAAAAGACGCTAGTTTATATGACTGACACTGGATATGTGACAGATGAGATGATTAATAAACTTAAAAATGCCGATACTTATATTATGGAAGTGAATCATAATGTGGAGATGCTTCAGATGTGTGATCGTCCGTGGCAGCTTAAGCAACGTATTTTAAGTGATTGTGGCCATTTGTCGAATGAGGATTCTGCGTATGCTTTGAGTAAAATGATTGGTGAGAAGACGAAGCATGTTTATATGGCCCATTTGAGTCAGGATGCGAATTTACCTGATTTGGCAGAGATGACTGTTAAATATATTTTAAAAGAGCAGAATGTTAATATGAATAAGGTTTCGTTACATATGACGTATGCGATGCATCCGTCTAAGGTTGTAAGTGTATAGTCATTTCAAAGTTTTGTTATGAAATGACTGTTACGAGTCACTTTATTGTTTAGTTCAAATTCGAAATTTTTCGAAGAAACAGGGTTAATTTGGTTTTAATAGACTAGGATAGCTAAAAATAAATGGTAAGACCCATTTGTTTAGAAAGTTCAAATTTGAAAAGTTTCGAAGAAATGAGGCTAACTGGGGTTTAAGTAATTTGGGTAGCAAGCCCAATAATGAAGTTTAGAAGGAGGTGTTTGGATGTACTGTTGTTTAGAACATGTTGAGGATGTAATGGATCGTTATATCGATGAGAAAGAGGTCATTCCGGTTTTATTTAAGTTAGAAGAGAATGATGTTCACAAGTGTGATTTATGTGATGAAATGGCTGATTATAGCATTAATGAAGGTGCTGATATTCAAGAGCGAATTAATGATGGTGATGTATAAAAATTAAAAATTCCCTCTGAGTAGGGAATTTTTTTAAGGATATGGAGTGTTATTGATGAATATTACGATTATTTCAGTAGGTAAGATTAAGGAAAAGTATATTAAGCTAGGAATTGAGGAGTTTGCAAAACGTTTAACGCGTTACTGTAAACTAACGATGATCGAAGTTCCAGATGAAA
>JBOFCV010000080.1:0-2729 GCA_051646305.1 Turicibacter sp. | reverse complement strand
ATAATATCATTTTATAGTTTTCTATATTATACATCATATCCTTTTATTTTTTCACATTCAATGTATTATTTTAGTCGATTTTATCTTTGGAAATATCGTAATAAATTAAAGCGTCATGTAAAAAGTTGAATCTGTATTGTTTTTTTCTATCCGCTATTTTAAGACCATAAGAACATCTTTCACCATGTATTTATGCTCAAGATGCGTGATTAATATTTTATTTTTGCTAATAATATATCTAAGCCGAACTATTATTTATTTTTTCATATGCCGGTTGAACGTCTTAAATACCATCGTATTAGAATAACTTACTTATATAGTTTTGAATCAAAGTGATAAGCTCTAGAACGATAAATAAGTCTCTGCCCTAAACTAGTGATGAACTGAGGTGATAATCATGAAAGCAATCGATCACATAAATAATGTATTACCTTCGATTTTACAGACAAAATCTGAGTTAACACAAGCTATTACGTTAACCCAAAATCCTGTTAATAAAATCATGCTTCAAAAATCAATTTCTTCCCTAGAACTTATTTATCAGAATTTACATGCATTCAAAGATTAATAAACCCAAGTTACACCCAGATTTTTTAACATTTTGTCTATCTCCATATTTACAAGTGAGTGATGTCAAATAGACTGAACATATAGTCTTTTTGACATCGCTCACTTTTCTTTCACCTAGAAAATATACCTATTCAAGCTTCATCTTATGTGATTCATTAACTATCTATATGTTTAATAGGATTAACGTTCATGATGATGATTATCCATCCCAACTCCTAATCAAACAAAAAAGGACTACAGTGTAATCCTTTTTTATTATTTAACAGGGTTTAACCGTAATGCACGCTAATCATTGAAATACCTTTGTAACCCTAAAAATTTTAAATTAAATCGCGCTTTATGTCTGTTCTTTCTTAGCTTACTCCCAAAAGACAGTTTTCTGCTTGAAAACAGAACCTATCCACTCAAACTCTGACCTCACAGTTGCTAATCATTTCGCAAAAAACAACTTATTTGCAAGGACTTTTTGAGACACATTTCTCCACTTCTTGTACAAGATCACTAGAAATCACTTTAATCTCTTCTAGTTGATTCAACACCGCATTCACGAGTATACCGCCAAGAAGGATTATCATTTTACCTAATTAATAGATCGCCATTAGTTATTTAAATACATCTCATACGCCCTGATTTCTGGATGGTGATAACGGCCTTTTTTAATCGTCTTCTTCCCATATTGAATAGCTGTTTTAGGACAATAATTAAGACACGCTAAACACGAGGTACATCCTTTTGTCCAAATAGGCTTATCCCTCACAGTAATACAATTCGCATTACATATTTTTTCGCACAGCTTACATCCAATGCAATCCTCACTAACTTTAAACTGTTTAACATCCATCGCATATTTTGTGAAAAATGGATTAATAACTTTGGTTAAGATGGCCGGCATTGGCCCCAATACAACATCAAAATGCTCATCTATTTGCTTTTCAATAAATTCATTTATTTGGTCTAACTTAATTTTTGCTTCAGCCAATTTAGGTTCGATATTTTCTTTTTTCTCTACATCGCCCATCATCATATAATTATTTGGCATCGCAAGCGAAAACCCACTGTTTAGTTTGTACCCTTTAACGTTTAACTTTTCTTGCAATAATGACATCGTATTTCCAATATTTTCACCACATGTTGCTATACATGAAATATAATGGTTCTCATACCCTATTAAATCTAGTTTTTCGATAAAAGCAATGACTTTCTCTGGTGGAGCCCAGGCATAGATTGGAAAGATTACTATAATTTTTTCATCTGCTTTCAATTCATAGGGATAAGTGATTTGATCTTTTTTCATTTCTTTGGTGATTGAAATAATAGATTCTTGTTGAATTTTGCTAATTTCCTTGGCAACGCTTAGAGAATTCCCTGTTCCTGAAAAGTAAAAAATCATCATTCTACCCCCGATTCTAATATTTCAAACGTTAATGCATCGCAATCTATTTTTGTAAGAGCTCCAATAGGGATTGTAAACATCGGGGCTGTATGTCCAAAATTCATATTAAACAGGATAGGAAGTTTGGGTAGATTCAATTCCAAGTTGATGACTTTGTGAATGGTTTCTTTATATTCATCTGCATATGCCTCATCATAACACTTTCCAAAACAAACCGCGCTTACTGTTTGAATTACCCCTAAAGTCCCATAATTTCTTAACCAATATTCAAATAATTTCGGTGATGGTTTGTCTTCAGAAGTTTCAAAAAACAAAATCGCCCCATCCCAGTACGTTGCATCTGGCCACAAGATTGTTCCTTTTGCCATTTCCAAAACATCTATACACCCACCAATCAGACGACCTGTTACACAACCGCTACCTTGTAACAATTCATATCCCTCATTGACTAAAACATTGCGTTTTATCATTTGATTGCATTCAACCCAAGGTAGATACTCACTTGTCCAAATCGGTGATGGGATGATTTCTCCGATAGGCGAAGCATCGAATAAGGTTTTAATAACAGATTGTTTGGTATAGTCAAACATCTCGATATTTTCGGCAAACTCGGAAAGAATAGATGGGCCATAAAAACTTGAAACCCCTGCCTTTAAAAACATCAGATGCGTGATGGTTGTATCTGAATATCCGATAAATATTTTAGGGTTTTGTGTGATGACATCAAAATCAATATACGGTAACATGCGAATACTCTCATCTCCAC
>JBOFCV010000075.1:0-2286 GCA_051646305.1 Turicibacter sp. | reverse complement strand
TCACACTCATTATGCTCATGTTCTCCATTCAATACGCTTATCGGTATTGATACAGACAAGTGTAGTAAAAAAGCCAATAAAAACAAGAAAATAAAAATAATTATTTATTATTATTTAAATTTATTTCACTGCTTCGGGCTAGCGTAGCCAAGTTTGCCATGGTGACCTTGTTGATTGTAATACATTGCTAACTTATTGATAAATAACTTGGTGGTCACAGAAATTACTTATCCACCAGATTTCATTTCATCGTTCTCTTTGCGATTATTTTTTTTATCTTGTGTTTTGGCCATTTCATTTAATAATCGAATAGTTAGTTCGAAAAGGAGAAGTTATACACGAAATCTATTCTTAGAGTCTATTTCTCTAATGCCCTCTAATGCCCATAGTTTTATCAATCTGTGAGTGTCTTTTGCGCATCATTTATGATGCGCTTTTTTATAAGTGAGGGAAATCAGATGTGCTATATTTAAAATATGCCGTGATATTATTTATTAAGGGGCAAGCCTTGTTTACTCGAAGATTAAAAACCAAAAAGCATAGATATGCCGTAGCCACACTAAGCTTCATAATTTTAATCAGCATCGGTCTATCTGTTTTTTGTTACCAATTTATAGGAGATATACGTCAACAGCTCTCGACTTCGACTCATAAGGCAGTTGAGTTATTGGATCAAGTTTTTTCATATGCAGAAAAAGCTAGTGCTCAAGTGCTTGCAGAATCAGATGGTCAATGTGATGCAGAAATTTTAGTGCTAAGAGAGAAAGTCGCACTTGTTCCGTTTGTGAGGGCAATTACATTAGCTAACGATAGAGGTATGTTTTTTTGCTCTTCACTTCTCGGGGATATTTCACACGATCGAATGTATCTGAATCATGACGATTACTATAGCGACAAGCTATATTTGATGTCTGGTAATAACATTTTGGCCAATCACCCATTAGTTATTTATAAAAAAATGGAAAAAGTATATCAGTTCTTGTCTCTATTGATGGTGATTATATTAAAATCATACTTAGAATTTCAAAAGATGGTATGCCTATAGAGTTTAGGGTGGGGAATAAAAGCCTTAACAATAATGGTGAATATAATGCTGGATTGGAAACAGTAAATCCAGTGTTCTCATCAGATATTAAATCCAAGAATTATCCCTATTCTATATATAGCTATATAAGTGCGAGAGATTTGCTCTTTAAATTTAAAGAGAAGTATGGATTACTTATACTCTTACTTATTACTATAAGCACAATCATTGCTGGACTAATTTTAAAAGTTATAAGTAAACCTTTTTCATATACAGAACAAATGACGATAGCACTGCATAATGGAGAGTTTATTCCATATTTCCAACCATTAATTGAATCAAAGACCAATAAGGTGATAGGTGTTGAAGTTCTTATGCGGTGGAACCATCCTGATGACGGAATTATTCCTCCTGATATATTTATTCCACAAGCTGAGGCGTCAGGACTAATAATCAATATGACAAGCAAGATGATGGCCGATGTTGCTAATATAATAAAATCGAATCAAGACTTATTTCCTGATGGTTTTCATATTGCTTTTAATATAACATCTCATCATCTACAATTAGATTCATTGATTAGTGATTGCCTTCATTTTCAGGAGCTGTGCGAGAAACCAAAGTTTTCTCTGATGTTAGAGCTTACAGAGAGGAGTATTCTTAATTACAGTGTTACGGTGATGGAAAGGCTTGAAACTCTATCATCCATAGGTATTGAGCTAGCATTAGATGATTTTGGTACTGGACATTCAAGTTTAATTACACTTCAAACATTTAATTTCAACTGCATTAAAATTGACAGGTCATTCATATCAAGAATTGATGATGAGCCAGAATCACGATTCATCGTTGATAGTGTAATTACTTTAGCAAAGAAACTAAAATTATCAATTGTTGCCGAAGGAATAGAAACTACTTATCAAGAAGAATATCTAAGAATGAGTGATGTGGATTATCTCCAAGGTTATTTATATGCGCGTCCACTCGAAACTCTGGAGTTTTTAAAATATATGAACGACAACAATAACTACAATAAGTAACGTATTACATACGTAGACCTAGTTGTATAGATATGGCTTTTGTATGGAGATGCTAGTCACCTGACAGCTGCCCACAAAAGGGAGTGGTCATACGGCTTCAAACTGGATACCAAAATGGTACTCCTACTGTTTTATCTGGGGTCACCTTATGACCACCAACAAGAAAGTGGTACGTCAGCGATCACTTGCAAGGTGGCTCAGGTGAATCCAAAAAAACGCAAG
>JBOFCV010000056.1:0-2668 GCA_051646305.1 Turicibacter sp. | reverse complement strand
CCTATCCTAGAGATATCGAAACTCCATACAAAAATGGGATTTTGCGCATTATTAAGGCAAGAGGTAGGGCTAGAAAAAAATTGATCTTTATTCCTTCGATTAATCGTGGCTTTTGACTCATCATAATGCCCTTTTATTTTATATGATGTATTATTCTCATCTATCCATTTTTCAAAGTAAACGCCCGGGTCTGTTTCTGATAAATCAAACCACAGAATATAAACGTTCGAATGATAAGCCAAAAAATACGGGGTTTGGACAATAAGCTTAGACAATTCATACATTTCTGAATCAAATTGATCATTTGTTGTTTTATTCAGTTCTAGGCACAGAAACAGGTCGTGTTTCTCTGTTTTTATTGAACAGACATAAAATGTAATCAAAATAATGATGTTCCATAAGAAAGACTTTTTGTAACTCATCTTCAAATTATAGAACATGGGTTATAATTCTCACATCTATTTATACTTTTCAATTGATTTTCCTCCATAAATGTACGGTAAGTTTTTACCTCCAATATTCAAATAGAAATTTATTATTTTATTATCATTATTGTTCATATGTAAGCTTATGTTAAAGATTTGATTTAACTAAAATCGATCCTATAAACCTTAATAATAGTTTTTATTTAGATTATTGCAATATTATGTTTTATTGGCCTGGTATAAACCTCTGTATCACTTATTTCGCTCAACCAGTTTGTGATTTATTGATAAAATGTGTAAAGACATAATTTTAGTCGCTGTTTACAAAAATTAGGTTCCTAAATTATAAAACAAAGAGTAGCTTTAAAATTAAACGTTGTTTAATTTTTCATTGTATCATTGCTGTCTTTAGCTAACGTTTTATTTGATAATTATGCTAAATTTGATTCTGTCTAGATAGGGATATCATTTTAAAGCTGATTTTTCAAACTAGTATTTTATAACTAACGCATAAGTTTCACCTCTATCAATAGCTTACTCTCATTCCGACTTTCAAGGTTATATAACCAGCTTATTTACACAATACATAAAATCCTGGGGATAAACCCCGATCTTAATCGATTGTGCTTTATTTATTCGGGGTAAGTATCTGCTCACAAATAATTTACAGGCCTAAGGCGTCAATCAATCATCGTAAGATGTCTTGGTACGGATGAGCCAAATATCTGATAAAATCATATATTTCCCCAGTGGGTTCTTATGGGAAGTTACCAGTTTCCTCCAAGAAGCATGTTAAGAGTTTACTTTTGATAGAGCTTAGACCTTTGCCAGGCACCGTTTTATTGTGCGCAGGAAAGTAATAATGGCTTTTTGTAACGATGACAGATAATTAATCGGATTATTGCTTCTTAAGATCGTTTAAAATCATGAGTTACGCGAGTTAGTAGAATTATGATTTATTTCCGAACTAGTTTCTATAACTTACTGAGAAAATTTTACCACCATCTGTAGCTTGCGCTCATTACGACTTCTAAAGTTATATAAACCAGGTTTTTTAAATAGTTAAATAAAATCCTGGGGGTACATCCGATCTTACACGAATGTGCTTTGATTACTGGATGCAATAGGTTGATTAAAAACCAGTTGCAGGCCTGAGGCATCGAAAAGAAACAAGATTTAATGAAACAATGCATTTATTCTTTTTATCAGATTCTAAAAAATTAAAACACCTTCTTCTGCTTAAACTTCACCGACTACATAAAAACACCTCTGATTTTGCTTTAATACAATCCTAGTGTTACACTCCGACCTTACCCTTCTATGCTTAGGGAAGTGGAGGTGATAAAATTTTTACGGGTTAGTTCCTGGACCAAGTGTCCTTCATATATAGCGTGTCGCCGCAGCATAATCGTGAATAGATATCTATTACACAGATAATCATTCTCGAGAGCTTCTTATGGGAAGCTAATGGCTCATTCAAGGATCAACTCTAGGATATGATTTTCATCTGATTTGACCAGGCTGTCATATCTAGGATTTCTTCTGGCAAGTGTTTTACGCTTGCATCTTTAAGACAACGGATTCTATAAAGAGATGCCAGGCATATTCTCGGCCGCTTGTTCGTAAGTACTGATTCCTTCAACCAGTTCTGGTATAGGGCCGTATACCTAGATATAGTCTTTTCTAAAAAGTAATGTTTCCTTTCTTAGTCTCGTAATTGCAATAATTTTAATGCGGTTTAAAGACTTGGATAATTTGTATTTGCGTAATTTTTTATCATTTGTAAAATCCTAGCTATTTTGCAGTGAATCCGCAGTAACCATAACGTAATAGGGTAAGGTTGGAGCGCGACTCCAGAATTATGTTCGAGCAGATACGGTGGTTTTTCGACTTAGTCGGTGAAGTCATAGAGTTTAATAATGTTATAAATTTTTAGAACCTGGTGAAAGGATGAAGCATTTTTTAAATAAATCTAATTTTTTTTTGCCTTGGATCCAGCTATGGATTTATCTCTCGTCTCAAATCTACTAAAGCGTAAACATTAAATTCTCGAAACTTCATTGTGGGTCATGTTCCTGCACTAGTACCCATATATATTTAAGCCACCTAAAGGCGTCTTTTATTCAAATTCTTTTGCGTGACTTGAATTGACTTTGTGATTCTATTAAATCACTAATGAGGCTTCTTAATGATTGCCATATAAACTTCACTCTTGTATTGCGCCCAAGGCCTGTACGAGACTT
>JBOFCV010000376.1:0-2025 GCA_051646305.1 Turicibacter sp. | reverse complement strand
GTTTATGATTTTACGCCAATTCAGTACCCAGCAGATGATCAAACAGCAGAATGGCGAACAACTCATTTTGATTTCCATTCGATTCATGATAATGTCTTGAAACTTGATATTCTAGGCCATGATGATCCGACTGTCATTAGGATGCTTCAAGATTTATCTGGTATTGATCCAAAAACAATTCCAACAGATGATCCTGAAGTGATGAAAATTTTTGCAGGCCCTCAAGTTTTAGGGGTTGAACCAGATCAAATTTTTTCTAAAACCGGTACTCTAGGTATTCCAGAATTTGGTACGAAATTTGTACGTGGAATGCTTGAGCAAACTCATCCAACAACCTTCTCAGAGTTACTTCAAATTTCTGGATTATCTCACGGGACTGACGTTTGGTTAGGAAATGCGGATGAGTTAATTAAACGCGGTGAAGCAACCTTAGCTAAAGTAATTGGTTGTCGTGATGATATCATGGTTTATTTGATGCATGCTGGTCTTGAAGACGGAATCGCTTTTAAAATTATGGAGAGTGTACGTAAAGGTAAAGGAATTCCAGATGATTGGCAAAAAGAGATGCGAGATAATAATGTACCGGAGTGGTATATTGACTCTTGTTTAAAAATCAAATACATGTTCCCGAAAGCCCATGCCGCAGCTTATGTATTAATGGCCCTTCGAGTAGCGTATTTCAAAGTTCATTTCCCTATTATTTATTACGCAGCTTACTTTAGTGTTCGTGCGGACGATTTTGATATTGCCGCTATGTCCCAAGGTAAGGAAGCAACTAAAGCTGCGATGAAAGAAATTATGGATAAAGGAATGGATGCTTCAACAAAAGAAAAAAACTTACTAACTGTTCTTGAGTTGGCTAATGAGATGTTAGAACGTGGTTTTAAATTTGGAATGATTGATTTATATAAATCAGATGCTGAAAACTTTATTATTGATGGAGATACTTTAATTGCTCCGTTTCGTTCAGTACCAAGTTTAGGTGCCAACGTAGCTAAACAAATTGTAATCGCTCGTAATGAAAGTAAGTTTTTATCAAAAGAAGATTTGGCTAACCGTGGTAAAGTATCTAAGACCATCATTGAGTACATGACTGAAAATGGTGTGTTAAAAGATTTACCAGATGAAAACCAATTATCATTATTTGATATGTTATAAAATAAGGGAGTGCGACAACATTAAGTCGCACTCCCTTATTTTTATTTAGTTGAAAAAGTAGCGAAAATTAAATGCGGATAGTTGTTAATTCGACTTGGGAAAGAACTATTTGCTAAACCACGGCTAACAATTAATTGGTTTTTCTCATACTGATAAACCCCATCTGTATATTCAGGAAGAAAGCCTTGATTAGGTGACAATACACCCCCAACTAAAGGTAAGACGATTTGACCGCCATGAGCATGTCCACTAAATACAGTGAAATTAAAAGGTGCTAATTCTTTACTATATTCATTTATTTTTTCAGGATGATGAGCGAGAACAAAAGTTTCTAATTTTGGATTTAACTTATCTTTCTCACTAGTTGGAATGGATGTTGAGCTCTCCTTTAAGCCGATAATATTAACCATTTGATTATTGACTTTGACTTCAAGAGCTTCATTTTCTAAATAAGTAGCGTTACTTTGTTTAACAATAGCTAACCACTTTTTGTAGTCTGGATGGGAGGTTTCATGATTTCCAGAAACCACATACGTCGGTGCAATTTCAGTTAATTTTTTCAAAAATAAAGGAAATTCTGATTTAGTAATATCTTCTGTTCGGTCAATAGTATCACCTGTAAAGAAAATTAAATCAGGTTTTTCATTAGTTAAAGCATTTAAGATTTTATTTTTCTCGACACGTAATCTTGGAAATTGTGTGTCTGAGATATGAGCGATTTTAATATCTTCTTTTTGTTTTGTCGCATTTAATGAGTTGATTTCATAATAAGATTTATCTAGCTGTCTATTTTCACGGTAACCCTCAAGAAAAAGAGCGGAACCAAGAAGTATACTAGCAACAGTAATAGTTTTAAAAATTTTCATT
>JBOFCV010000038.1:0-5206 GCA_051646305.1 Turicibacter sp. | reverse complement strand
TCAGCCTTCCAAGCTGACTGTGAGAGTTCGATTCTCTTCACCCGCTCCAATAATAAAAGGCGCCATAGCCAAGTGGTAAGGCGTGGGACTGCAACTCCCTGATCATCGGTTCAAATCCGATTGGCGCCTCCAATTTAATTATAATAGAGTGAATACTCTTTTTTTTATGCCAAGATAGTGTAGATGTCAGACTGCACTATCTTGTTTTTTTTATCTTTATAAATATGTATTTTTTATTGAAACGGTTACATATAGAAAAAAATTGTCATAATTGATATAATTACCTCATTATCTAAAGTGCTTTCTTTATTAAGATGCTGATGATAGATATGAGGAGGAATAGTATGAAAAAAGGGATTGGAGTATTACTGGTCATATTTTCAGTTATGATAGCTGGATGTTCAAATGAGATTAATAAAGACATTTCAGATACGTTAAGTGATGATGGTGTTTTTTATGAAATTTTTGTTAGATCTTTTGCCGATAGTAATGGGGATGGTATAGGTGATTTAAATGGTGTAACAGATAATCTTGATTATTTAGTAGATTTAGGTATTAAGGGAATATGGTTGATGCCGATCAATCCTTCTCCAAGTTATCATGGATACGATGTAACTGATTACTATAATATTAACCCTCAATATGGGACTTTAGAAGACTTTGAAAATTTAATTAAAGAAGCAAATGATCGAGGAATTAAAATTGTAATGGACTTGGTTTTAAATCATGCAAGTAGTGAACACCCTTGGTTTGTTGAAAGCAAAAAAGATCAAAAGAGCCCTTACTCTGACTATTTTATATGGGCAGATGCCAATGATACGACATATGATTTCAATGCATCACCAATTGAAGGGAAAGCTTGGTTTAAATCTGGAGAACGTCGCTATTTTGGAGCGTTCTGGGATGGAATGCCGGATTGGAATGCATCTAATCCAGAGGTTAGAGAAGAGTTTATTAACATCGGAAAGTTTTGGTTAGATTTAGGTGTGGACGGATTTAGGTTAGATGCTGCAAAATACATGTATGCACAAGGTGAATATAATCAAGATTTAAATTTGGTACAGGAAAATCTTGATTTCTGGGAGGAAGTAACTTCAGCTTGGCGAAAAGTGAATGATGATGTGTATGTGGTAGCAGAAGTATGGTCTGGTAATACATCGGTTGCACCTTATTATCAAAATTTTGATGCTAATTTTAATTTTGATTTGGCAGACAATATTATTTCTGTCGTTAGAAGAAAAAGTGATTTAAGTGGATATGGATTGATGAAGAATTATATGAAAATGGTTGAAGGATTTGAAAAGTATGCCGATGACAAAGATATTCATGATGCTATCTTCTTAAGTAACCATGATCAAGACCGTGTGATGTCTGTATTGAAAAATGACATGGAATCTATGAAGTTAGCTGCAGAGATTTATTTAATGTTAGCAGGAAATCCTTATATTTATTATGGTGAAGAAATCGGTATGTTAGGTCGTAAACCTGATGAAGATATTAGATTCCCATTTAAATGGGGGAATGACTCGCAACCAACATGGCGAACAGATACGTATAATACTGATCTTGCAGATGTTCAAATGCAACTTGCAGATGATACATCCCTACTAAATCACTATAAATCACTTATTAAGGTTCGAAATGAAAGTGAAGCATTAACTAGTGGTGATATGGTTCCTGTTGCGTTCGATAAAGGGTTTGCAGTAGGTCATATTAGATCAACAGATAAAGAAGCAGTTTTAGTGATTCATAATGTTAAAGATAAAGACATAAGTGTTGAAATTGCGATTAAAGAAGACCAGATTATTCATCAAACAAAAACTCCAATTAATGTGACTGAAACAAATATCATTGTACCAAGTAGATCAAGTATTATGATTTCTGTACCTGTAGAACAACTTGAAATGTACTCACAAATAAACTTAAATATAGGGTAGGTAGAAAATGATGAAAACTTTAAAATTAATGCTTAGAACAGTATTCTCAATAGATGCAATTTATGAATTACGTAAAACACCGATTATTTTTACCATTATTTTTGGAATGTTTTTATCAACGTTACTCATGACGCCTTTTGCATTCTCAATGTTAAAAGATGAGACTTATCGTTTTGACGAGAAATTTTGGATGTTAACTGATGATGAAAAGGAAGAAATAATGGTGTCATTACCAGATGGTAAAATTCAAGATGGTAAATTAACAGTTACTGAATCGAGTAAAATCAAAGTTAGAGATGATATTGCTATTGGATTTAATACAAATACGGCTAATTATGTGAATGGAGTTATATTTGAAAGTGATCAGGTTACATTTGTGGAGCAAGGAAGAATGTATACTATGTTATATCATTACTTTGAAGGACTTGATTTTAGTGAGTTAAAAAAGATGGATGTAGAAGAAGGGTATGACCTATTATTTAGTACGGTTGCTAAAGGTTTAAAACCGTTGATGGTGTTACCGAATGTGGTTCAAAACTATCAAACAGGGATGTTGACAGTGTTTATCTATGCATTTATTGTCGCGTTATTATCAATGTTATTAAAGTATGGACACACATCGTTTATTAGCTATAAAGAGGTTTTAAATATTGTTATTTACTCTGCAACATTACCGGTTATTATTGCATTACTAATTGGATTTATTACACCTGCTTTTACAATTCTAATTTTTAATTACGGGACTCCGTTATTTGCATATTCTGTTTATCGTAAAAAAGTAGTTCCAAATTTAAGATAAATATAATAAAAAAACTGATTATTTGACATCAAATAATCAGTTTTTTTATGCTTCTACACAAATTTTTAAATGGTTTTTCGACATAAAAATATAAACGTTTTTATCACATGTTGTTAGAAAATATAAATTTAAGATAAATATCTTTTGAAACCGGTTACGGAGTGATTCAAACATATTGTAATTAAGTTGAATAGATGGTAACATATTCCTTGTAAGCAATTACATAAACTTTGGGAGGTTTAGGAAATGAAAAAATTATTATCACTTATGTTCGTTGCTGGGTTATCAGTAACAGGATTAGTAGCGTGTGGAGGAAATGATGCACCGGCTGACAAACCAGCTGAAAAACCTGCTGAATCAACAGATACAACAACTGAAAAACCAGCTGAATCAACAGACAAAGTAGAAATTAAATTATGGTTAGATGACGATGATTTTGCAGATGCATTAGTTCCTGCAATTGAAGCAGCATTACCAAATATTAAAATTGTATATGAAAAAGTAGGAGCAGTTGATGCTCGTGCAAAATTAGAATTAGATGGACCAGCAGGATTAGGTGGCGATGTATTTATCCAACCACATGATGGAATGTCTCCGTCAATCGAATCTCAAATCTTATTACCTTTAGGTTCAGATTTAGGTGCGATGATGGAAGAAAGAATTTTACCTGGATCAGTAGCTACTGTTAAATCGGATGATGCTTATTATGGTGTTCCAATTGCAACTGAATCACTAGCATTATTCTATAATAAAACATTATTAGATGAAAATGGATTTACTGTAGCAACTTCATTTGATGAAGTAAAAGAGCAAGCAAAAGTTTACAATGACAACGCTGCAAATAAATTCTTAATGCGTTTCCAACCAGGTAACTCTTATGATATGCACTTCTTCTTAACAGGTGGTGGGTTCCAATTATACGGACCAGATCATACTGATGGTAGCCAAGTTAATTTAAATACACCAGAAGTTGTAAAAGGATTAGAAGCCTTTGCATCTATGCAAGAATATTTACCAGTTCCTTATGCTGACTTAGGTTGGGATACAGTACATGGAGAATTCGTAAATGGTAATGTTCCTTATATTATTACAGGACCTTGGTCAATTGCTGAAGTTAAACAAGGCGGAATCGATAATGGATTCGAGTGGGGTGTAACAACAATTCCTACAATTGATGGAAAACAACCGTTAACGTTCTCAGGAAATATTATTGCTTGTGTTTCTGCGTATACAAAAAACCCAGCAGAAGCTCGTCAAGTTGTTGAATTTATGGCATCACCAGAAGGATTACAAGCTATGTATGATGCAACTGGAAAAATTCCAGCATTAAAAGACAACTCAGTTGTTGAAGGTGTTATGGAAGATCCATATATCGCAGGTATCTTAGCTCAAGCAGCTTACTCTGAACCAATGCCAATTTTACCAGAAATGTCTAAATATTGGGGTGCAGCTGAAACAATGTACCGTTCAGTTTGGGAAGGATTATCAACACCAGAAGCTGCTGCAGCGAAAGCTTTAGAAGATTACAATACAGCTTTACAAATGGCTGAATAGTCATCATAATATTTAAAACATGTATTTGTTTAAACAAATACATGTTTTTTTTATGAAGAAATATTAAAGCTATTAGCGGATTGTGAGACGTTTACATGGTTTGAGTGATTTGCGAGAAAATATCTAGTTAGTATAGTGGAAATTAAGTAAAATATTTAAAGTTTGATGTTGAAAATGACTCTTTTTAGGCCTGTAGGATGAATTTGATATTATATATGGTGACAGATAAAAGGAAATTTTTTATTACCTCCAGCATAAAAAAAGAGTTCTATTTTAAAAAAAATATAAATGACTAACCACTCGAGGTAAAAAAAATACATAAATTATGAAAAATGTCGACGTAACCGTTACCACATGGACTTCTCTGTCTTGTAAACGATAAATGAAAGTGCTATACTCATTATTGTAAGCAATTACAAATAGGAGTCACACCATTGTGGGAGGTCATTAAAATGAAAAAATTATTATCATTAATGTTCGTTGCTGGATTATCAGTGGCAGGATTAGTTGCATGTGGATCAGATACACCAACTGATAAACCATCAACAGACAAACCATCAACAGAAGCACCGTCAACAAATTCAGGAGATAAAGTAGAAATTAAATTATGGTTAGATGATGAAGCTTATGCAGATGCATTAGTACCTGCAATTGAAGAAGCTTTACCAAATATAAAAATTGTATTTGAAAAAGTTGGAGCTGTTGAAGCTCGTCAAAAATTAGAATTAGATGGACCAGCAGGATTCGGTGCGGATATCTTTATTCAACCTCATGATGGAATGTCACCATCAATTGAATCTCAAATCTTATTACCATTAGGTGCAGATTTAGGTGCAATGATTGAAGAAAGAATGTTACCAGGATCAGTATCAACTGTTAAACAAGATGGTGCTTACTACGGTGTACCATTAGCAAC
>JBOFCV010000027.1:0-3454 GCA_051646305.1 Turicibacter sp. | reverse complement strand
TAATCTTTCACCAATTGAATATCCTCTTCTTGACGCAATTTATACATTTTTATTTCTGTTCCTTTTGCAATTTCCTCAGAAAATGTCACACGTTGAATTCGTTGATTATGGTAAAATCTAACATTTAATTCTGATTGTTTAAGATTATAACAAATACTATAATGAGTAAATAATAATTGATGATTTTCAGATTCTTCAGGTAGCCTAATACTTCCTTTAGGAATTGATACATTATCTAACAGGTGGAACATCTGAGTCAAGGTTTGTTCGTCATCAAAAACCTCACTCGTATTCACCATATAAGCGGCTCGAATAAAACGTGAAGCTGATGAATAATCTCCAGGTAAACCTGACATTCCCATACCTTTTCCAGTGACTTCTACTTGAAAACCATTAATATTTTTAGGACTAGGATCAACACAAGAAAGATTTGTATAATTTGAAAGGTTGGTTAAGTGCCATTTAAAATCAGGACTATTTGTCATAGCCTTGACTAGATTTTCGTGAACACTAAAGCCTAATTTTTTATCCGGCTCAACAACAATTGTTCTTCCAGAGCGGTCTGTAAATAAAAAATGCCTTGGTTCTCCTGGAACTTTATCATCAATTGTTAAATCAACAATCCCAATTTGAGTTAGCTTTTCTTCTATCTCATAAGTATCTTTACAATTACCTAAAATCCATAATAAAAACTGACCACTCTTAACAGGAAATTTTTCTGCCTGCTCAATTTCTTCAACTGTTGAATAAACAGCATAATCTGTTAATCTTTGCGTGGAACCACTTAATCCAAATTCATTAACACCGTCTGGTATTGAATAAAATGGTGCTCCTTGATGTTGGAAACTAAGCCCTAGAATAGAATACATAATATTAAAAGGTCTAATAGCTTGTTTAATATCACACCCTCTTGGTAATTGCATTGCCCCGTAGTGGTTTAACAAGATATTAAAATCTTGAGTCCTCCCTAAAAAGGCCGTTCCTTCATTTGAAATCATACTAATCCCAGTACACATAGAATTCCTCCAACACTCTAAATTTCGAAACTGCTGCCAACAGACATAACTTTTCCCGTATCATTTTCTAGTAACTCTACAAACTCTTTTGGGTTTTGGTTGATAACTGGAAATGTATTAAAATGAATTGGAATATTAAGATGAGCTTTTAATAATTTTGATGCTTTAACTGCATCTTTAATTCCCATAGTAAAATTATCTCCGATTGGTAAAAAGGCTATATCTAAATCAAAATCCTCACTAATAAGGCTCATATCTGAGAAATAAGCTGTATCACCTGCATGATACAAATTTTTGTCTTCAATACTTAAAACAAAACCAGCAGGATTTCCCATATAAAGAGTTGTCTCGCCTAATTCATATCCTGAACTATGTTGAGCATAAACCATTTTCACTTTTCCAAACGGAAATTCAAAACTACCACCAATATTCATCCCGTGAGTTTTTTTCACACCGTATTGCTCTACAAAATGAATAATTTCTGGACATGAAATTATTGTACTTCCACATCTCTTGGCAATTTCTACAGCATCTCCTAAGTGATCGTTATGTCCATGAGTGACTAAAATATAATCAACCTCTACTTCATCTACTTGAATATCACATAGTGGATTTCCTTTAATAAAAGGATCAATGAGTATCTTAATACTTGATTTTGTTTCAATTGCAACAACTGAATGACCATGATACGTAATTTTCATTATGATGCCTCCTTCTTTTCATTAATTGTACCTTTTTATACACGAAAACACAAAAAAGACAAGTAAGTTCTATTAAGAAGTACTTGTCTTCTTTTTAATATAATCACTAGGTGAATTACCAGTGTATTTCTTAAATAATTTACTAAAATGATAAGCATCTTGATAACCAACTGAATTAGCAATTTCTTTAACACTTAGCTCTTCTTTTACAAGTAATTCCTTAGCTTTTTCCATACGAATCTTAATTAAGTAATTAATCGGACTTTCTCCAGTTTCTTGTTTAAATAATTTTGACATATAGGTAGGACTAATATACATCGAACTTGATAAACTATCTAAACTAATATCCTCCGAATGATGAGCCTCTAGATAATATTTTATGGAGTTAGCTAAAACTGTTTTACTTTTTTCTTTTTGTTTAATCGGCTTGATAGGTAATTTCTGTTTATCAATTTCTCTAAGAAGTAAAATCAATAAATCAGTGGCTAAAAGTCTCATGACTGCTTCTTGATATAGCTGACTTTCTTCTTTTTCTTTTAATACTCTTTTTATTATGTGATGAAAAACGTCTGATTGACCCATTTTTATAACTGGTGAAATAATTGGAATTTGATTCTTCTCATAACCTAACAACTGAAAACTATCCAAACCTAGATGCATATGATGGCTAGTTCCCGTCTTTTGTTCCTCAAAGTGAAGATCATAAGGATTAATAATAACCACATCACCTGTTTCAACTAAATAACTTTGATGGTTAATGTGATAAAATGTAGGCCCTTTCAAAACAATACTGATTTCGATGGAATCGTGGTAATGAGGGTTTGCTTTTGTACCTTCTCTAAAATAACCATCAGCCACATATAACACTTCTGGTTTGAACGAAGGTTTAGCGATTTCTAACATAAAATCCCTCCCTTTAACTATAATTATATATTACATCAAAAGGACAAGATATTCCATGTTTTATGTCCTCAATACTAGGTAAGATAGGGCAAGTATTTTAAGTTTGGGAGTTGAAAAAATGGATCATTTAAAATGGATTTCTCATTATGTGAAACCTTACTGGAAAAAAGAAGTTATAGCAAGTATTATTTTAATCATTAGTTCCTTACTTCAGATTGTTAACCCAATTGTTATTGGACTTATTGTAGATAATATTGTCTCTGGAAAAGGAGAAGAAAATCTTGTACTTTACTTAGGTATTTTGATTTTAGTTACTATCTTAAAAATCATTACTCGCTATGTCTATCAAAATATGTTTGAAAAAGTTGGTCAAGATGTCTTATTTGATTTAAGAAATGATATGTATAAAAAGATTCATGAACTAGATTTTGATTTCTTTAATCACACAAGAGTCGGAGATTTACTTGCTCATATGACTGGTGACATTGATATTATTCGTCACTTTGTTTCTTGGCTTGCTTCCACAATAGTAGAAAATGTACTTTGGTTTGTATTAGCTATTGTTGTGATGTTCAAAATTGATGTCACTCTAACACTCTTTATGTTAGCTGTCACACCGTTTATTTATTTATTACAACGACGTTTATCTAAGGAAGTTTTCCCAAAATTTTTCGCCATTCGTGAATCATTCTCACAATTAAATTCAATGGTTGAAGAAAACATTGGTGGTAATCGTGTTGTTAAAGCATTTGCTAGGGAAGATTATGAAATCGAAAAATTTAATCAAGTCAATGATGATTACATGGAAAAAAATATGGAATCAGCTGATGTCTT
>JBOFCV010000021.1:0-13477 GCA_051646305.1 Turicibacter sp. | reverse complement strand
CTGGAGCAGTTTGTTTTATTGGTTGAGCTTTTCGATAGATAAAAATTAGCGTTGAAAGGTTTTTTAATCCTTCGTAAACCCAAAACTCTCTAGGCTTTTCCATCTTTCCCCTTCCCAATCTCATCAGCGCGTTTGAGGGATTCGGTTGCTTTACTCTTTGCTTGTCCAAGGTCTTCGGAGCCTCCATCTGAATGCATACAGACCATTAACTGAATTTGATTAAGTCCACCTCTCAACACCTTCTCAACCTCTATCAATCGGTCCAGTTCGTTAAGAACCTTAGTGATGTGGTTCGCGGCGAGACAAACGAAGTCACAATCATAGGTCCCTTGCGGGTCTTGATAACTTAAAGCAAACTCACAAAGCATTCGGCGCATTTCTGTGGTGTATGGGACTGTAACTTCGTTACTACCGCCAGCTTCCCACTCTCCCTTCGTAGCCTTCTCTCTCGCTTCCCGCAGTTTCTTTGATAGGTCTTGGATTGGGGTCACTCTTAACCCCCCTTCGGATTCTTAAGCCAGTATTGGAAATCAAAATAAAAAATCATGAACAAGTTAAGTGGGATTGGATAACACCAACACTCATCCCTTACAAAATCCCGATAGCCCACTCCGTAGAACGATGGGATCATTTCACATCTGCGAATTATTTTTTTCACTTCTCACCTCTGAATTTCGCTAGGGCTTGTTTAGCGTGTTTTCCAGAAAATACCTGTAAAATATTTTTATCATGTGGACTGGATTGGAAACCAAAAGATTCTGTATCTTCAAGACAAATAGAGCGTCTGATTTCCGATCCTGTTTCGGGATTTTTATAAAACAACCAATTTTCATCATTTGCATAAAACTCAAGCGCCTCAACCAACTCCTCGACCTGCTTTTCCATTTCATCGTGGCAGGATTCCCAAGCGTCCTCCCATATTTGCATTCCAAGATAGACTGGACCTGTTTCAGAGAAATAATGTTTTCCTTCGGTCAACATTTTCTGTTTCAGTTCTTCATTCATCCCCACCCCCAAGTTTTTCGAGTGCTGAAGTGGAGAGGGCTTGACGGGCAAATTCTCCACAATTTGCATAAACAATTTTTCCATTATCAACCTCTTGATCGTGAACTTTAATGTT
Organism: Turicibacter sp.; assembly: GCA_051646305.1. Taxonomy (GTDB): domain Bacteria; phylum Bacillota_I; class Bacilli_A; order MOL361; family Turicibacteraceae; genus Turicibacter. Next base: position 12,357 of record JBOFCV010000021.1, on the reverse strand, counting down.
TTCTAAAGCCAACCTCAAACGCTCCACTTCCTCGCAGAGCCCTTTGATGATCGGAAGCAAGCGAGCGTGAACCTTAACGGCATCGCTATGTAAAATAACATCGGCGTCTTTTATCTCAGCCCTCTGGATAATTTTCTGCAAAGTTTTGTCGAGGGTCATTTCGAAAACTCCAACGCCTTGAACATTGCTTCAGCCATTTTCTGCATTTGAATTCTGTCGATCCAAACCCCATTTACATAAAGAGCGCCGTCTGGTTTTGAATATCCATAAACTGAAAATTCTATCTTGGTGTTCGGCGTAGAGACATCCAGGATCTCGAATGAAAATTCGCCTTTTGATTTTTTGGTTTTCATCTTTCTCATCACTCACCCTCCATCATATCGTTAACAGCTTGCAGAAGCCGCTTAGACCTTCCATACACAATCATTTCAGCAGGAGAGATTCCGCCTAAGTTTAGGTTCTTGAAATTCATCCACGCTGCCATTTTCTCAAACGGATCTTTCCCGTCTTGAAAAACTATGTGCAGAGCCACAATGACCTCCATCACTTCTGGAGTGTAGAACGTCTTTCCGATCTTAGGATTAACCTTCGGAAGTTTTAGTTTGTTCGCTGACATTCCCATCCCAACCCTCTTCAACCCACACTATCTAGGTTTAAAAATTACCATTCGCCATAAGTATAAAGCTCTGCCTTTAAATCATTGATGTCTGATTTTTTAAGTCCCTTTTTAGTTTTTCGAAACCATCCGTAGCCAAACATTCCATCGTCTTTCTGCCATGAACCAACATTCGACCATCCTTCAGCTTTAAAGGCTTTATTGAAAACCTTTGCTGGATGACGGCCCTTCAAGACTGTCAGATCTGGCTGGCCTTCTGTTCCTAATGTTTTTGTTTTCATGTGTTCCCCTTTCGCTTTCGCGGTTAATTAAATCGCCACACTATCGCAGTGGCCGCGTGAATCATGCGGTTACAGAGGATAGCTGCGTCGACTAGCGCCCAGCCACCGCGCTCACGCCTCTGATCAACCCAGCTACGGCTCCGCGCTGACTCAGTGGATTTACAGGCCCGTTTCGATAACGGCTATGTCTGGGCTTTATACGCTCGGATTCCCAGCTTCCTGTAAACCCACTCAATCAGCCCCAATTAAGGGGCGGGCGGTTATTTCAAACACTCAATCTTCTGGGTTTTCTCAAAACAAAGTCTTTTTAATGCCGTCTGCTGATCCGATTTGATTCCAAAATAAACCGCAGTAAAGAATATTAAAATAATTGCAGTTGACCACTTTAAATATTCTTCCATCCCTCACTCTCTTTCTGCGCCTAAGCGCGGTTATTAACCTGCCCCTGCCCCTGACCGTGACCGTGACCCTGCCCCTGACCGTGACCATGACCGTGACCCTGACCGTGACCGTGACCCTGACCGTGACCCTGACCGTGACCGTGACCCTGACCGTGACCCTGACCGTGACCGTGACCATGACCGTGACCCTGACCGTGACCCTGACCATGACCCTGACCGTGACCCTGCCCCTGACCGTGACCGTGACCCTGACCAGCTTTCACGAACTATTGTTTGATTCATTTTTGTTTCCGAATGACAGAAGGGATTTCAGTCACATCCAGGAAAGCACCACGACTTAAAATCACCGGACGCTTATAGGGCTCAGCTTCATTGTGAGCACCAGTATCAACAAAGTCTGCCCATCTTCCAGAGTCAGGAATCCAAGCAGCTTCCTCAAGTAAAACCTCAGCACTGGAAATTGCTTTAATACGGCCCGTGTAAATCATCGTCACAGTTCTAAATGCATAGACTTTTCCTATTTCCATGAATTCATTTTCTGAATCGCTATTAGGTGTCGTATTTGACATTTCACCTATGCCTAAAATTGCCGAAATTAATTCTAACTTATTCATTTTCTAGCCCTTCTTCGCTTTCTTCATCTTAGCCTTGTACTTAATCGCATCCTTCTTAGCTTTCCTGATAATCGTCATGAGCGGAGATTTTGCACCTGTGATCTTTGCAGTTAGTTCCAAGTAGTAAGCGTGTTTCATCGAAACCCGTGCATCAGCTCGCGATAATCCAGCACCTTTCCCGTCTAGTTCGCTAACGATCTTTGCTAACTCTGTTCTGTTCTTTGCGATTGTCTTTCTTGGCATTTTTAGTCCTTTCAAAGGCTCCCCGCCAATGAACCAATTCCCCTAATAAAAAGATTGATTCAAGACTCAGCGGGGAGTTTTGTTTTATACCATTTTTTTCTTAGTGGCTGAGTTAAATCATCTAAATATTTTAGAGTGTTTTCTGCTTGACGCATTCTAAACAATAAAAGTTCAAATTCGTATCCGCTTTTATCGCAAGGGATTTCTTGTCCTCTAAAAACTTCAATTATGTTGTTAAAAATTTTATCTTGGCTGTTCCAAGAATGTTTATAAAAATAACTTCCTTCTGATACTGCAATTACTTTTATTGCTTCATCATTAAAAGCATAACATTTACCTATTTGCGGTCCATAATAGGTTAAATCTATTGATTTACTTTTATAACAGCCAGTAAGAAACAACAAGATTAGTAAATAATTTTTCATTTATTTAACTCCTTTTTAAATTTAAGTTCAATGTCTGCCCAAGCTTCTTTACATTGACCAACTTTTAGCTCACTACTCTCACCTTTGTTATATTCTATACTACAATTAATCATATAGTCAACACAGCGTCCTTTAATGGGATGGTCGAAGTCTGAGGGACTTTTTAATGAGCAAAAGGCTTTTATAATAAAGGCTAATGTAGCTTCATTAATCATTAAGAACATCCCGTGCAAATATTAAGGTTAATTCTTCTTGGTTTTTGTCTGACTCTGCTGACCATGCCGCTGACCGTATTGTTGATTCTACCGACCGTGCCGCTGAGTATGCTAACTCTGCTGCTGACCATGTTGCTGAGTATGTGGCTAAGTATGCCGTTGAGTATGCTGAGTATGCTACTGAGTATGCTGCTGACCGTACTGCTGACTCTGCTGACCATGCCGCTGACCGTATTGTTGATTCTACCGACCGTGCCGCTGAGTATGCCGACTGTGCTGCCAACTGTGCTGCCAATTGTGCCGACCGTGCTGCCGATTGCGCTGCTATATTAGTTTCACCCTTTTCATGATGAAGCCAATTTTGAACGGCTTCTAATGCTAATCTAGGTCTGTTATCGTTTGGGTACGCAACTTCAAAGTTTTTTAATACACTTGACGCGCATAACAAAGACCATTTTACATTTTGTTCTTTAGTAAAAAGTCTAGTGAATACCCAAACTTTATCAGAGTATGTTATTTCATCTAGTGTTAGAAAGTTTTGTAAATTCCCATTAAAGTCTGGATAATATGTTATAAAATTGTCAAATCTACTTGTGCAGGGGTTTAAAGCTTTAATTACATTTTTATTAATTAAATCTGTTTTTTTCATATTAACGATCACCTTCATAAGCGTCTTCTGCTTTAGATCTTTGTGCTTCATAATAGTTTTCATATGCATTATCATCTGCTAATTCTTGAGCACTAAAATCAATTTCGATTTGATCTAAATCATCCAATTCTTCATAATTAATCGACATATCGTTATGTTCTAAATACATATCATCAATTTCATACATACCAGAATCTTCATCTTCTGCATATAAACTTACATCAACAACGATTCCAACTTCAGTATGTTCAGTTCCACACCATTTAGGGTCTTTACTGTAGATAGTGAATGTTTTATTCATGTGCTTATCTCCTATAAGATAATAATACCACATTTAAATAATATGACAAGAAAAAAATAACAATTGATTTAATTGTATTATTGTGAGATAATACACGTCAAATTATTGATATTGTTTATATTTCGTCTATTCTACTCAAAATAATAACAAGTCCTAATAGATTTTAATTTGACAATTGTTTAATTAATTGTTATAATTCGTTCACCTAAAGCTCAACCGCTGAAGAACCAATGATGCTGGTATGGTGTTGAGGGATATTGCTAGAGACGAGCCGAGAGGCGTATTGGCTAGTAATGGCGCTAAAGCCTAGATATAAATAATCTCTGTATGGAGTCATAGACTCATTGTAGGGGAGTAAAAAGTATCGAATTTAGATAATGGTGTAATTAAGAAGCACACCTTAAATCATTAATCCTGAATAGCTTCATAGGGATTACTTATATCCTAAATACTTAGGATCTAATAAGTATAGCCATGTCTTCAGGATACAATAACTGACCGAAACGTGCGAAGCGAAAGTGAAGGTCACTTGTTACATTGTAATAAGTACTTGTAACTTTTTTATTAATATTCAGGATTTTTGTTTTTTATTTGATATGCCAAGATTGGATATTTCTTTTTATAGAAGTCTACTAGGTTAGATTCAGCGCGACTAACCATTTGCATTATTTCACTATCATTCCTGAATAATTCAACTTCCGTATCTTCAAGTTCTTCTAACAACATGGAAACCGTATTTTTAATATTTCCCACTGTATGGACATCAGCACCGCTACATTGATTTTTTAATGAATGTAGTATAGTTTTTAATCTATCCAGGATATTACATAGTTCTCTTTGTTTCATATAACTTAACTCCTTGTACTTGTGATTAAAATGTATCAAGTACTTGTAAGCATGTTAAGTTAATTTATGATTAAGATCAATATCCTGTAAATTATTTATCTTTCTTTAGCATAATGCGACCTAAGCCATGGAATTCTGGATTAAGTTGTTCTAGGTTATTCAATTGATACCAGTAGTAATTTTTACGCTTATCGTTAAAACTTCTAGTTCTAGCTTCTGCCATACGAAGTAATCTGTTACGTTCTGCGACAAATTGTTCTAATGTCTGAAACTTGATAGGTCCTGGTATCATGGTTTGAACTTTACTTGTTTTCATATAATAAGTATATGTTCTTTTATTGTAACAAATCAATCTAAATAACAAATGAATTCCATTTTGGGATTTCTTTCGCTTTTATCAAATGTCTTTGCTCGTTTAATGCTTTCTTTAACTGATGTCTTATGATATACTGCATGGTTATAGCTACCATGTTTTACATCATAACACGCAATTTCATATATTTTTTGAAAAAAATCTGGACAGCCTGTATTCCATAAAACTTGAGTGGATTTATTTGGAATAAAAATTCGGTAGCGATCTTGTTGATAATCTACCGTACTACTTTGTCTTCCAGGTTGATACCACAATTGGGGTCGTTCTTCAATTTTAATCATAGTTTATTTCTCCCAAGATATTTTTAATTTCCAGCTTTGTGGATGTTTATATTCAGTTACTTCAACAAAAAATCCTGATTTCTCCAATTGAATTGCGAATTCTTTTATAAAAGTCCCATCACCAAATTCACTTTGAATAAATTGTGTTCTTTGTTGTTTAGCTAGTTCTTCAATTTCATTCAAAATAGCTTTTTTTGTGTCTTCTTGTGATTGTATGTTTGCTTCGACCATAATAGCTCGTATTTCTTTAGCTGTTTTCATTTAAATCTCCTTAATTAGGAAAGCACCCGCGTAATGTCTAAAACTCCAACCCTAATCCAAACAACATATGTCCAGCGGTATTAACTCCAACCATTGGTACCAACCCAACATCCATTTGATATTGATAAGACAATCCGGGAAGATATCTAGTTTCAACTACTGCATTAGCTTGGTTGCCATTCACAGTTGCTTGAACATTAGTTAAATCACGATGTCCATATACCGACAAAATGTGTTTTTTAATTTTAGTTACTCGAACTTCCTTTTCAACAATAAACAGTTCTTCAATAATATCCGATTGTGCTTCTTTAAGCTGTCGTTTTAGTTCTTTTACTTGACGTTGTAAATCTTTAAGTTTATCTTCGCAGCTTTTTTTAGGAACACACTGGTATTCTGTGTCCCCCTCTTTAATTGTTTTAGCATTGGCTAGGAAAGATACACATAAAACGATTGTGGCGATAATGTATTTCATATATTTATATTCCTTAGTGTCGCAAATAAGCGGCTGGTAAAAGGGTTGAAGTTGACAATCCTGAAGACGTAGGGCCTGACCAATCAAGTTTCAAAGCAATTTGGCTATGAGGTCCTTGGAAATAGATCACATTAATCTTATTAGGACCTTTAAACAATGTCACAACATTAGACGTCCCAACCGTTGGAGATTGCAATTGGTCCATATTAATTAGTGTGTTATTATTAATCACTAATTTAGAACCATCGTCACTAAGCATTTTGAATTGATAAGATCCCGATACTGGTACATTTAAAAATCCATCGCAATCTAGGGCATAATCTTCATCGCCAACTAGAGCACGCTCTGCTGCTGTGAATTTAGGAAAGCCTGACGCGGAAGGGCTATCTGGAATATCCAATTGATTAATAACTTTCTCAAATTTTGGTGTTGCATTGTTCAGGATTTTAAATAGTCCTTCACTTCGGTCAACACTTCGAGAATCGTAAACTTTACACAATAAACCGGGTTGAATTGCATCTGCACCATCGGCACCATTAGTTCCATTTACTCCGTTAGTACCATTAGTTAGGAAGACAGGCGCGTTAGTCCCACACTTCACGCTAATTCCTCCTGTTGTCGGAGTAGCAGTACAGGATGACCCTGCTGCTCCGTTTGTGCCATTATAAACTGTGGCAAATGAGCCATCAGGACAAGACATTTTAAATCCATTTGTCAACTGTTCAACGGTGCAAGACTTTCCATCTTTTCCATTTGCTCCGTCTTTACCGTCTACACCATTTTTTGGAGCTGGTGCCTCGGCATCGGCCATTTTAATTTGCGGCGAACATCCGGTTAACATTGCTACCGCTACATAACCCAAAACTACAAACAAAAATCCCAATACTGCTGATCTCATGTTATTATCCAACCTTTCGTGTTATTGTTAAATCGTTATTAAAAAAATATTTCATTTGATCATTTACTAAGTTTATCCCATAAGTCAGGATAAGGTTATCTAATTGAAGAGTCAAATTGGCATTTACGGGAACATTTACGCAATAATGCGCAACTTCTTCTTTACTAAAAAATGCAATAAGATCTTCTATTCTATTTCCAATAATCCAATTTGTGTCGAGCTGATCATTAGGAAAATATACGCGTACAAGTTCTCCTGCTGGCATTTCTTCCTCAAAAACTATTTCCATGTTTTTATCTCCTATTTTTATATAATAATCTTATTTTTTTAAATTTACAATTTTTTTATTTAATTTGTTTCATTAAGGAACGCATAGGCGCGTATGCCTTCTTTGTGTTATTTTATCGACTAATTCTTTACTTTCTTCGAAATCCTTATAATGATCATGAGGGTCGAAAACGATTAAATCGTTATATTTGAACGACTCTTGAAACTCATGCAAACTAAACAACGCTGTTAATTTAAAGACCGTTTCAACAACTTGATCGGTCTCAACTTCTGATAGGGTAGTAACTCCCACTAAGGGTAAAGATAATGTAACTTTAATTGGTTGTCCTTCTTTTATTCCTTGTGTGTAACTTAAGTCTTTGGCATTTTGAACTGTTGTTTTTAACAGTAAATTTCCAGAAGACTCTAAATACAAAAACATGCATTTTTCTTTATGTTGAAAATTTAAATTAAATTGCACCCAATCGTTAATGTCTAAAACTGAAATGCGATTTTTCACTTTACAATCCTCAACTTATTAGGAAAAACATGCGCGGAAGGTCCTAGCTCACTAGCACATTTAGGACATAAATTGATAACATCCAATGCTGCATTGTTATGCACAATAATTTGAAACGAATATTCTTCAAATTTTGGTGTATAGATTGGATGGGTATTAGTGCCGCATCCAAGTTTTTGTGTCACAAGGTCTTTAGATAACATTCCGCAACGGACACCTTTGTGACTTTTCCCTGTTTTTGTATACATAAAAAAAGCCCTTTCAATTTGAATAAATAACTGTTTCTTCATTTACCACAATTACAGTGCCTTTATTATAAATCAAATCGTCTAAATCTTTGCAATCTGTTTCTTCTAAAGCATCCTCAAGACTAGACTCGGTAAAATCACAACACAATTCAATCACGTCTAGTTCAAATTCTTCACCAGTGTCTTGCTCTAAACTTTCAATGTGGTCAAATAATGCGCCTAAACCTTCATAACTAAACTGGTCTTTTTTACCCATGCGAACAAATGCGTCCCTAAACATTGATTTTGTTATTGTCTGTTTCATTGGTTTGATCCTTTTGATTGTTTGGCGCGTGATTCTATTTTCATTGTTTTCAAACATGATTCACATTTGGTGGTGTCTGACGAGACTTCACCCGCGTCAAAAAACGAATGATGGTTGCAACTTGGACAAATAAATATATCTGCAGAATCGCAAAGCGCGTGGATCTCTTTGATTTCTTTAGTCCGATTGATTCGAAGTCCGAAGTCGTATTGAGATGCTCCAGATCCATACCAAATGCTTACTGCGTGAAGATCAAAACCGTTTCGAAATGCGAATTCGAGACTGCCGTTATGATCACTGCCATCAATCCAATTGGCAAGCTCCCTATAGAGCAGATTGAATTTCTGTTTGTTAGTTAGTTTTGTTTTCATATTAAATTTCCTTAATTAGGAAGACAGGCGCGTATAGGCACCTGTCCCCTGTATGTTATGTGTTTAGTCGATATCGCCTGTCAATGTGAAACTGTTTTGACTAGTGTTTGGGACTGCTTTATACCAACCGACCAATTTTAAATCTTTATGCTCCCGACCTGAATGGGAAACCGTTCCAGACACTAAACCAAGTTTTTCAATTCCTTTGGTTGCATAATTCGGTCTATTATTTCCAGCTTGCAATTCCATGCGCTTATCAACAACTTTACCATTATCGTCGCCCCAATTATTTACCGTTTTATCCGACTCGAATTCACCCTTTACTGGAATAAAGAAAAATTCACCTTGACGCAAAACCTTAAGGCCTTTTGCTTCAGCTTCGACAACTTGAATTGGTTTCAAGGCCTGATAAGCTTGCTCAATTGTTTCAACTTGTTTAGGAATTTCGACCATAAAAGGATTAAAAATTTTATGTTTAATCTCATTTCGATCCATATCAAATAAATACGTTTTATTTTCAATTGACATAAGAGCGGCGCCTGTAAAGTGTCTAGTTTCAACTAAATTTTTGGGATTTGTTTTTGATTTTGGTTTATCAAAATCAAAATCGGGATTATCTACATTTACTTTAATAGTTTCCTCGGGACCTTTGTCTACAACTTTAAGTGTTCTAATATCTAGTCCTGATTCTTCAAAAACAGTGAAAGGCACCATAAGACAATGTTGGCCGAGTTTTGTTTGAACTTTAGAAATATTTCTATTTTGAGATAAACGACCAAAGGAAACTCGTGCTCCTAACCATGGTAAAATTGAACTATTTCCAACTTTAACACCATTGATAATTAGTGCTATAATTGATTGCTTTAGTTCTGGAATACCGTTTTCATTTTGAACTAATCTTCGATGAACTAATGCATTGGGGAGCGCAAAATACCCTTTTTCAAATTTACCCGTTGTTCCATTTAAAAATGCATTAATGGCGCAATTCATCCCTTTGTCTGGAGTCAAAAATTCTTTAAAAGGTTTCACTCCCAATTTAATTTCCATTTCGACTTGTTCAGTTTTATTTAAATTTTTCAACATTTTAAATTTCTCCCATATTGTTAAGGTTATTAAATACATTTAAATCTAAAGCGTTTAAATCGTTTAATTTTGGTTTTAATTCTTTAATTATTGGTTTTTGTTTAGCTCTTAATTTTTGTGCCTTTTCTCTAGAACATTCAAGTCTGTCAATTTCCTTTTGAATTGTTTCAGTTTTTAGATTTTTTAAATTGTTTAAAGTTTTCCCACCTGCAGCCCTAAGCGTTTTAATTTTTTGTTTGCAAGACTCTATTGTTTTTTCGCAATCTTTGTATTTTTGTTTTCGAAGTCCCTTACGAGTTAAGGTAAATTCAGCTAAATACATTTTAGTATAAATACTGTCCAACACGATGCCAACGTCCAGACTTTCACGTTGACTTATCATAATAATTTTTGATTCTGGAATTCCCAATTGATCTAATAGTTTCAGCATTGAATTTTGGTGTCCAGAAGTTGAAACAGAATATGAATAATTATTAAAAATAACAAGACCGTTTTTTAATTTAATACAATAAGTCCACCAATTATAACTAATTGCACGAAAAGTCTCTGGATTAAATTTATTATTTACTCCATCGGTCCACATTTTGAGTCTTGGTCGAAATTTAAAACCACTCGACGATTTATTATTCCACATAAAATTTTCTCCTTTACTAATGTTTTGTTGTCCTCATATTAAACTTATCGGCACATTTTTTCAGGACTTTAGTCTTTTTTTAAAAAAATTTTTAATTATATTCCAAACTTGAGACACATAAAGAAACAAAAACTCCATTATGCTGCATCCAAATGAGACAGTCTTGCTCCATCTCATTGTGATTCAACATCTCATAATGAATTGTTTCAAGTTTCCCATCTTTAGTCAATACGTCTACTGAGTCTTTATTAAAAACTAATTCAATGATTTTACTAGTGTCTTCAATTATTTCCCCAATTAGATGGCCATAAATTTTTAATAATACGTTGGTTTTAGTGGCCGTATTATTTCGAGTTATCATAATTAATTTCCTTTTTTAGTGTAGTTTATTGGTTTAAAACTTTAATAGTTTCACTAAATTTTCACAATTATTCTATTACGGAAATATTAATATAACCTAATGCTTTTGCCTCATCTAATGCATTAGAAGCATTAGCCCATGATCTAGTGCGAATAATTCTAAATGCGCTTGGCAACATCAATTGTTTGTCTACTAATTCCGAAATAACTTTATTTCCGTTTTTATCGCAATAAGCTAAATCTAAAGGAACAGATCCAACAAAACTATAGGTGCCTGAAGGATTTTTTAAAAGTGTTAATTCAAATTTCATCGTCTTGTCTCCTATACTTAGCTTATCGGTTTAGTTTTTCAGGACTTTAGTGCTTTTGCAATCTTTTCACAACTTAATTTGTTGTTTCAATTCTTCAACAATATAATGATTAAATTCATCTTGATCCGGTTCAAATTGGCCAACAAAACCAAAACACGAGTCAATGTGCTCCCATCCTTGACCAACCTCAGGATTCCATTTTTCTAATACATACCCAAAGACACCATTCAACTCAACGCTTTGTTTAAAAAACTCGAATTCGCTTTTTAATTGTTCAGCGTTAATACTTGGATTGACTTTTGGATTATAAAAATCTCCAACAAGATTATCTAAAGTTGACACTTCGTCGGGTATTTCAATTATTCGGAAATTTCCTTGCATGTATATAATGCGTGGTGCCTTCATAACGAACCTCTATACAGCATTCCAATATCAGAGACTTTAGGAGTCTCACTTAGTGATTTAAAAGTGTATCCAGTTAATAAAAGAATTAGTACAATTAACCCTAGAAGAACCGTTTTGTCATTTGTGTTCATCGTTTTGTCTCCTTATCTATTAAGTCTATACAGGATTTATGCCAATTGCAACTATTTTTTTATTATCCATCTAGTTCTAAGACATCCTGTAGATGTTTCATACCAAGACACTAGAAGTCTATTAGACATTCTTTTTAGTATGGTAAATTTAACACCACTGATTAAAATTGAATCACCTTGACTCATAAAAACATATCCTGAGTTAAAATAAATAGTCCATAAACCGTAATTAGAAAAGCAAAGGTCTTATGAGTTGAACGATGAGATTTAGAGTAAACAGTGAAAAGAAAGGTGTCGTTTGATTTTATCATATGTTTCCTTTTTTAAGATTTAATTAATTTGAGACACCCAAACTAATTCGGTATGTGTAATTTACGTCTCCGTTTGAAGTCGGAATAAAATTTATTACGTCAATTACTAAAATTAGATCTGGAAACAACTTTTTAAAAAACGTCTCTTTTTTGTTTGTTTTCACTAAAATTCTGTTTCCTTGCATTTCAGCACTGATATTATTAGTCGCATTCAAAGATTCGAAAATTTCATTGATTTGTTTCATTTTATTTCCTTTGTTAAGTGTCTATTTAATAACTCTATACTAAACTTATCGGGAAATTTACAAAAAACTTTAGGTTTATTTGTGTGAAAAAATTGTGAAAATTTAATAGATGCACATGTTTTGAGTTAAGTACTTGATATCATTGAGGAAAATTTATATATACATACATTCCTACATAATAGACTAAACAACTAGTTTAGATCGGAAACATACTCACTACAGATAGAGACTTTAAATGTATCAAGTACTTGTAAGCAATCTATTGAACTATTTATTATTGCATATATATAG